>JAEUVS010000083.1 GCA_016786745.1 Chitinophagaceae bacterium
GAATTCTGTCGCCCGCGGAAAACGCAACTTTATCATCCCAGGTCTGACTGGCAGCATACGTTACCTCGGGAAGCACTTTTTTCATTTCATCGGCAAGCGGACCGGGTGTTCCATGAAAGGCTTCTATCTTTCCATCATAATACTGTCGCTCATAAATACTATAAAGATTTTCCTTGTTTACATGAAACTGGTCCTTATTCCTTTCATCCTGGATCCAAAGCATGATCAGCAGGCTGCAGGTCATACCGAGCGCAAGGCCCGCAGTATTGATAAAAGAGAATGTCTTGTTCTTAACGAAATTTCTCCACGCAGTAAGAAGATAATTTTTGAGCATCAGGATGGTTTGAAAATACCGAATAAATTAAATGCCAAATCATTGACTGTTTGACAACCAGCTAATAAAAGTGAAGCCGAACTACGAGAGTGTACGGTTTTGATATAGTTTTGTCCGGCATAAACGTACAGATGGATGCTTAGATCCCTCGTAGCTTATATATTTTTCAGCAACTATTTTTACGGGATCTGTGCCCTCGCTTTAGCAATTGAAGCAAGCCTGCAGCAGCAAATACCGCTTAACCCGCCTTTCTTTTACCTGTTTTTATTTGCGGTAACGGTTCTATACTACACAAAAGCTTACCTCGGCGAAAAAAGAACGGGCACCGGCAATCCGAGGACGGATTGGTACGGTCACAACAGAAATTTTGTACTGGCGAGCCAGGCCGTATTTACGATCGTTGCTGCGGTCTACCTGGTTATTTTACTGGTCAATCATTTTAATTTTATTTTTCACCTGCCCTTCACGCAGTGGGCGCTGATGGTTACGTTTCCAATAGTATCGTTATCATATTACGGTATCAGCGATCCGCGGTTTGCGAAATTCCGCCTTCGTAATATCGGTTGGCTGAAACCATTCATCATTGGTTTTGTGTGGGCGGGTCTTGCCAATATTTACCCGATGATGTTTTATAGCATCGAACACGAAACAGTATATGTGCCGGATTTGGTCGGGCTGTTGCTTTTTATTAAAAACTTCATGTTTGTTTCTGTGCTCTCGATCATGTTCGATATTAAAGACTACGCGGCCGACCACAACCGGCAGCTCAAAACATTCGTAGTGAAATCGGGATTGCGAAAAACGATTTTCTTTATCCTGATACCGCTTAGTGCGCTGGGGCTTGCTTCGTTTGTTACATACGGTATTATAAGGCAATTCAGCGCACTGAAAATTGCGCTGAACGTAATACCTTTTCTGCTCCTGTTGCAGGTGGCCTATTCCATGCACAGGCGCAAAACAATTTTCTATTACCTGATAGTAATAGATGGCCTGATGCTCGTGAAAGGGATTTGCGGGATAATAGCGATGACCTTCGGCTGAATAAAAGGAAAATTAACCCTGCAACCGAACCGCCTGTCGCGCCAGCAACTTCCACTGTTTACTATCCTTCACAAAAACCAGCAGTACAGAAAGCTTCACATCATTCATTTTACCATTATCTGTAACCCTTGCGGTGATGATATGCCTTACCCACGCAGTTTTATTTTTAACAGCGATGGTTTGATCAGAAATCTCAAGGCTTTCAAAATCAGACTGGCCGCTTGCAAGCGCCGATACAAATTGTTGCTTGTTTTCAACTTTTCCAAGCGAGTGACCGTATGTAAGTTCACTTTCCGTGAGCTGATCGAGCTTCAGGCTATCGCCATCAAGCATCGCCTGCCGAAGTGCATTAACAGCCTGTTCAACCTCTTGTTTTTTGTCTTGAGCGGATACGTTTAAAATAACAACTGAAAATAATGCGGCAATTACTAAATGTTTCATTTTAATTTAATTTATACTCGTTCTTCCATTCGTCTAACTGGTGCAGCAATTGATACGACGATAATATATCATTTGCAAACTCTATTTGTTTATCACCCAAATCATAGTTCTGGTTTCTTAGGAAAGCCAGTGCGTTCGAAGCAAGGTTATCTTCGGCCGACTCGTGATCGCCAAGTGAATTATAATACCGAAGCTGCTGGCGCAAATCTTTCCTTACAGAATCGTCCACTTTCTTCGCAAGCGCTTTATCGCCCGCAAGATAACAAGCCAAAAGATATTGAAGAGAAATTGCATTGTGCTGGTTACCGCGGTTGCACGTCATACCATATGGGTAATCGCTGCTGTTGTATTGTTTGTCGAAATGCCTGAGCAATTGTATAGCTTTTTCCTCCTGACCCGAATTGGCGAGACTCACCGCCACCTGCGCGTGAGCGAGCCTCATGTAGTTCAGTCTCCGCCTGTTTTCTTCATCATAGTAAATTCCTTTTTTATTAGTCGAACCATATTGAAATTTCTGCATCATGTTATTAAACGCAAGCTCGGTATTCACGTTTGGATTGTCTTCTTTGTTCAATACAGGCACAAGGCGGTACGTCATGCCTTCCTGCCTAACATATTTATCCAGACCCAACTCACGCAAACTGCTCGCCGATGTGAAGCAAACGGGCCGGTTCCAATCGGTTGTCGCCACTATCGCAAGCATCACCAGGTCGCCGCGAAGCAGGTAATTTTTTGCAGAAAGATCCAACTTCAGTTCATCTACAATCTCATCGCCGGGCAATGCCGCACCAGTTTTGATAACATGTTCCCTGTTCACCGGGATCTTAAATTTCTTCACCGGAACAATGTTGTAAAGCTCCCCATCGCTGCCCTCAGTGGTGAATTTCGGATCATCGCTCGCGAGGATATTTTTGAACGTTGATTTTAGATCATAAAATTCATTTTTATCGTATCCCGGCATGTCAACAAAATACATCACCTGCCGGTTGTCGCCCTGAACCTGTTGTTTTGTAAAAATGACATCGAACGGTGCGCTTTCATTCACCTTGTACCTGAGCTGGTTCATGAACCAGTCGGATCCCGAAAGTGTGTTCACAATCACTCTTACGTCGGGCCTGATGCCCTCCACTTCCTGCGCGTACCACAACGGGTAAGTGTCGTTATCCTCGAATGTAAACAGCATCGCATTTTTCGGACAGCTTTCAAGATAATTTCTCGCCATATCGAGTGCGAGTGTTTTTTGGCTCCTGTCGTGGTCGTCCCATTCTTCCTGTAACATTCTCAAAGGCACCGCCAGGAAAGTAAGTGCAATCGCCGCGTAGGTTACATAACGATTGCGGATGAACCGTTTGAACAACTGGTCGACTGCAATTACACCCAGCCCGATCCATATTGCGAATGCATAGAATGAACCCACATACGCGTAATCTCTTTCCCGCGGCTGAAATCCTGACTGGTTCAGGTAAACAACCACTGCGAGACCTGTAAAGAAGAACAGTAAAAAGTTTACAAGGAAATCGCGCTTCTTTCTTTTATACTGAATGATCAACCCTGCTATGCCAACAATAAGCGGCAGCATGAAGAGGCGGTTGTGCGCTTTGTTATCGCTGCTCGCAGTATCCGGCATTTGAGATTGATTGCCGTGAATGGCGTTGTCTATGAACTGTACACCGCTGATCCAGTTACTATCCCTCGCATTACCCAAACCCTGAAAATCATTTTGCCTGCCGGCGAAGTTCCACATGAAGTAACGCATGTACATCCATCCCGCCTGGTAGTTCAAAAAGTATTGCATGTTATTGGCCATCGTTGGCGCCTCTCCTTCTTCCAAACCACCAAACCTGCGGTAACATGCCTGCTGCTGGCGGTCGTTATCGTTGTCCCACATCCTCGGAAAAAAATGAGCCGATGGCGCACTGGCCCAATCTGGTTTTTTAATTTTTCCGGCCACTTCATATTTCTTTTCTCCCCTCACGTATACATTTCCCTGGTTTTTATACTGAAGCGCATCAGTGAAATCAGGACCATATACAATGGGCCAGTCGGCATATTGCTCGCGTCCAAGATATCCTTCGAGACTGATGGGGTTATCTACATTAAACATATCCACTCCAGGGTTCGCATTCGAGCGGATCATAGTGGTAACATAAGTAGAATAACCAAAAAACAGGAACACCGTGCACCAGATAGCGAGATTCAGGTTGTAGCGTTTGGTGCGAGCAGAATAACGCAGCGCAAATACAAGAACGATGGCAAGCAAAACGAAAAAAGTTGCAAAACCTGAAAAGAAAGGAAGACCTATGCTGTTTACAAACGACACGTCGAACCAGCTGGCCGCTTTCACCGAGTATTGAATCAAAAATTTCTGCACGAAACCGGTAATTACGCACCCTACAATGAATGCGGCGATCGTTCCCTTAACTGTCGGTTTATATTTCCGGAAATAATAAACCATTACGAGTGCCGGTATCGCGAGCAGGTTGAGCAGGTGAACGCCGATAGATAACCCGATCATGTAAAAGATGAACACGATCCACTTGTTACTTCCCGGCTGACCGGCGCGGCGTTCCCATTTAAGCATCGCCCAGAACACCAGCGCTGTAAAGAACGATGACGAAGCATACACCTCTCCTTCTACCGCCGAGAACCAGAACGAATCAGAAAAAGCATACGCAAGCGCTCCGGTTGCACCGGCGCTGATTATTAACAGCGTCGATTCTCCGCCGATCCCTCGCTGCGCTCGGGAAGACAGGGTGCGTCCTGCAAAAAATGTAATGGACCAAAACAGAAACAGTATGGTGAAGCCGCTCATCACCGCGCTCATCGAGTTCACCGCCACTGCAGCAGTTTCGGGATTATTACCAAACACAAGAATAAACGCACGCCCCATTAAAATAAAAAGGGGTGCGCCGGGTGGATGAGGAACCTGTATTTTGAAACAGGTTGAAATAAATTCACCACAGTCCCACAAACTCACTGTAGGTTCCATTGTCAGCAGGTAGGTTACGGTGGCTATTGCAAACACCGCCCACCCGGAAATGTTATTGATACGATTGAAATTCATAAGAACAAGTTTTATTGATTGATTAACCCCTGATATGGTAAGCCTTTGGTTGAACAAACGCACGTATACCCTGGTAGGAAAGCGTAGTTCCCAATCCCGAATTACCTCTACCCGACCACGGCAGGGTAGCGCTCACCCTGTCGCAACAGTTCCAGTACACGGTGCCTGTATTCATCTTAGCCATTATTTTTTCGGCACGACTATAATCCGAAGAATATACAGCGGCGGTGAGGCCATATGGCGTGTCGAGCATGAGTTCCGCAGCTTCTTCATCGCTGGCCACTTTCTGAATACCTACAATAGGGCCAAACGATTCTTCTGTCATCACGCTCATGGTATGGTTCACATCCACCAGCACCGTGGGTTCGAAATAGTAACCTTTACCCTGGGGCGCCTTTCCACCAGCAAGCAGTTTTGCTCCCTTACCTACCGCGTCGCTTACCTGGCCGGCAAGAAATGATACCTGCTCCTTACGGCTAATCGGACCTAGTTCAGTGTCGCGGTCGAGCGGGTTGCCCGTCTTCAGTTTTTTCACCTGGTCGAGATATGCTTTTACAAACTCATCATAAATTTTTTCGTGCACATATATACGCTCCACTGCACAGCAGCTTTGCCCGTTATTATACACTACTCCTTCAAGCGCGGCAGACGCCGCTGCCTGTACGTCGTTTACGTCGTCCATCACATACATTGGATCCTTGCCACCCAGTTCAAGCTGGCATGGAACGAGCTTTGGCGCCACTTTTTCCGCGATATACCTGCCGGTTTTATAGCTTCCGGTAAAAAAATAACCGTCGAGGGGCAGATCGAGAAGATATTCGCCGACCGCGCCCTTTCCTATCACTGTTTCAAAAACATTTTCCGGAACACCTGCCTCGTACAATAAACTTTGAATATGCAAACCCGTTAAAGTGGAGTATTCTGAGGGTTTATACAACACAGCATTACCACCGATAACAGCGGGGATAAACACATTTACACCTACGAGGTAAGGATAGTTCCACGCGGAAATATTGGCAATTACACCAAGCGGCTCGTAAACAATTTTCTCTTTTGTGGTTCCCTCGCTCGTTATCCATTCTTCGGCGAGATTTTTTGCGGAATGTTGAACAAAAAATTTTATCCTGCTTCGCGCGCCATTCAGCTCATTGTACGATTCGCGCACAGGCTTGCCCATTTCACTGCTGAGTGTGTTGGCCAGTTCGTCTTTGTCTTTTTCGAGCAGCTCATCAAATTTGGCGATACATGCGATGCGTTCTTTCAACGGCACTGCGTACCATTCCCTCCACCCGCTTTTTAGTTTGCTGTATTTTTTTTGTACCGACTCGCGGGTATCTTCCTTTAATTCGGCAATCGTTTCCTCAGTGGCGGGATTGATGATCTTCATTTTTTCGAATTTGATTTAACACGCGAAATGAAGTAGTCCCTGATATTTTTGGAGAAAGGCGAACCAGGTATATCGGCCTGGTCCATTCTTTCGGGGTGCCATTGCACGGCCAGCATAAAGGGTTTTCCATCTTCTTCCTTCCATTCAATTCCTTCTATCACGCCATCTTCAGAGTAACTGTTAGCAACAAGGCCGTTGCCAAGCGTTTGTATGGATTGGTGATGCGCGGAATTTACAAGGCCACCCTGTTCCTGCACGATATTGTGAAGCAAAGTTCCTTTTTCCACCGCAACATTGTGTTTTTTGTCTTTGCTAATACCACGATGCACGCTGTTTTTTTCTCCGAGATCCTGAACAAGACTTCCGCCATAAAAGACATTGATCAGCTGCAGGCCGCGACAAATTCCAAGCACCGGTATTTCTTTTTCTTTAGCCTTCTTTAAAACCTCCATTTCAAACTCATCTCTATCTCTTTTAAATTTTCTCGGCGCATTCTTATATTTTTCGTCGCTATTATAATATTCCGGGTGTACGTCGACGCCACCTGTCAAGACTATCGCATCGCAATCTTCCATGTCATTATTTTCAACGGAAAGGTTTATCACTTCAATATCATCATTCCCCCGGTCATCACCCTTTATCCATTGCACATAATTCCTGTGTTTATCTTCCCAATCAGTTTTTGTTATTCCAATTTTCACACTCATAGTTTACAATGCTTCGTTGTATAGCTCCAGGAAATCTTTCCTGGTAACCGGTTTGGGATTGTTCGGATGCGCGAAATCGGCTATCGCGAGATCCGCCAGCTCCTGAAGATGTTCCTCCTTTACTCCTGCTTTATGAAGTTTGCGGGGCAGTCCTATTTTTTTATTGAGTTCGAAGAGCCGTTTCACTACTGCTTTCCCGCTCTTCTTTTTCAAATCCATCATTGCTGCTATCGTTTCGAATTTATTTTCATTCCCTTTTATATTAAAACGCATGCCGTATGGAAGGTTGATGGCATTGGCTAATCCGTGATGCATATCGATCAACGACGACAAAGGATGAGCAAGCGAATGCACAACGCCCAATCCTTTCTGAAATGCCACCGCACCCATCAGTGAACCGATCATCATCCTGGCTCTCGATTCAAGATTTGGCTTGTTAACCGCATCTTCTATCGAGCTGTTGATGAGGGCGATTCCCTGTAGCGCAATACCTTCGCAAAGCGGGTGGAAATCTTTAGCAAGGTATGCTTCCAGGTTATGAGTGAATGCATCCATTCCTGTAGCGGCAGTAATAAAGGGTGGAAGGTTCATGGTAAGTGAAGGATCGGCAAAAACGATCTTCGCGAGCAATTTAGGCGAGAATAAAATTCTTTTACGGTGTGTTTCATCCTCCGAAATGATGGCGCTTCTACCCACTTCGCTGCCGGTGCCGCTGGTAGTGGGAACGGTGATGAAATAAGGAACCTCTTCCGTTACATATACATCTCCGCCGATGAGATCGTCGTAATCGAAAAGATCGCGGTGGTGGTTAACACGTAAAGCGATCGCGCGCGCAACATCCATCGCGGCGCCTCCGCCAATCCCGATAATCGAATCACGGTCCGACGCGCTGTACATATTTCCGCCTCTCAGCACGTCAGATTTTACCGGGTTCTTATGAATATCCGAAAACACTTCTACCGAAATATTTTTTGAGCGGATATCCTTTACGATATTTTTGAAGAAGTCGAGCTCCTCCACATTCGGATCGGTTACTATAAGAGGCTGGGAAAGATTTTTAGAAACAAGGTGAGGCGCGAGTTCGGCCACTGCTCCCGCTCCGAACCTGATTGTGGTAGGAAAATTATATTGACGGATCACATTGAAGTCTGTATTCATAATCAGATGATCTCAAAATAACGTTTCAGTTCCCAATCGGTAACTGCTTTGGCATACTGCCGCCACTCCCATTCTCTTGTACCGGTAAAGTGCTCCACGAATCTATCTCCGAACAGCTCTTTGGCTATTGACGAATTTTTCATCGCCATTGTTGCTTCATATAAATTGCGCGGAAGTGTTCCGTTCGATCGATCGGCATAACCGCTGCCACTCGTCGGTTTAACCTCCAACTTCATCTTGTTGCTTATTCCGTATAACCCGGAAGCCAGGCACGCTGCAATGGCCAGGTATGGATTACTGTCTGATCCCACTACCCGTGTTTCGAGGCGCGTAGCCTTACCACCGCACAAAACACGCAGAGCGGTGGTGCGGTTATCAAACGCATATGTAATGGTTGTCGGCGCCCATGCTCCCTCAACGAGGCGTTTGTAGCTGTTTATCGTCGGGGCGTACATAGGCAGTATCTGCGGCATGCAATGAAGCTGTCCAGCAATGTAACTTTCCATTAATTCGCTGATGCCATTGCTGCGCTTTTCATCTGCAAAAAGATTTTTCGATCCGTCGGTGGGCCACAAACTCTGGTGCACGTGCCCGCTGCAACCGGGTAACGACTCATTGAATTTTGCCATGAAGCTGGCGATGATATTATGCCTGGATGCAATTTCTTTAACACCGCTCTTGAAGAGTACCGCCCTGTCGGCCGCTTCCACCGCCCCTGCATATTTTACGGCTGCTTCGTACACACCGGGACCGGTTTCCGTGTGCAATCCTTCTATTGGTACCTTAAATTTCGTGAGCAGGTCAAAAAGATCGTGGAAGAATGCGCTTTGCTGCGAAGCGCGCAACACCGAATACCCAAACATTCCGCTGGTGATAGGTTTAAGGTTGCGAAACTGTTGTTCATGCAGCTCGTTGCTGGTATTGCTGAAATTGAACCATTCAAATTCCTGCGAAAAGTAGGGCTCGTACCCTGCCCTCTCAGCCTGCGCAACCACAGTTTTCAGCAAGGTACGCGGGCACGTAGGGTGAGCGTTACCGTTAGCATCGCCAAAATCGGCAAGGAAAAAGGGAAGGTCGTTTTCCCAGGGAACATTGCGGTATGTATCGAGATCTATCAACGCCGTTGCATCGGGATAGCCGGTATGCCAGCCGGTGAAGGAAGCGTTGTCGTACGCAACGTCCGACGCATCCCAGCCGAATATCACTGTGCAGAATCCAAAACCTTTTTCGGCGATGGAGAGAAATTTTTCGAGCGACACTACTTTGCCGCGAAGAATACCGTCGATATCGGTTACAGCGAGCTTTACTTTACCAATGCCTTTTTCATTGAGAATGCCTGTAATTTCCTTTACAGATACTTTATGCTGCATTTTTGGGCGGTTTATAGTAGAGCTGAAAACCGGTATAAGTTAAAGCTATAATCGCAAAATAAATAATAGCCAGTGTTAAGTATAGTGTTGTCATGGCAACCAACGCTATCGAGGCGACGATGAGAGCCGTTACCGGGAAGTATGGATAAAAAGGCACTTTGAAAGGTCGCGCGAGCGAAGGTTCTTTCCTGCGCAGGATGATGACCGCTATCATGGAGAGAATGTAAAGCGAAAGCGCCCCAAAGCATGCCATGATAATAATTTCGGCGGTTTTACCGGTGAGCAGGGCGATTATACCGATAACCATATTCGCCACCAGTGCATTGGCCGGAGTTTTAAACGAGGAATGCACCTTGCCGAAAACCGCGGGTATAAATCTGATGCGGCCGAATTCGAAAGTGGCCCGGCCAGCCGCAAGGATAATGCCGTGAAAGGATGCTATCAAACCCATCAACCCTATTGTAACCAGCAGGTGATACATCCATCCTTCAGAACCCGTAATCTTTGATAGCGCCAGCGGCAGGGGCGAATCCGACGGCTCCGCTCCCGGCTGAGGAAAAACAATCGCCTCCCAGCCGGCCACACCTACCGACGACAAAAATGTAAGCACGCACAGCACAACAAGTGTTAAAAGTGCAGACCCGAAACCACGTAACACATTCTTTTGCGGGTTGATCGTTTCCTCGGCCACGTTAGCCACGCCTTCGAGCCCGAGAAAAAACCAGATGGCAAACGGAATGGACGCCCATACACCCATCCAGCCGTTTGGAAACGCATTCTTCTGCAGGTTCGTCATTTCAAAGTGAGGTAACGTTATACCTGCAAACAACAGCAACTCGAACACGGCGAAACAAGTAATGAGCAACTCAAATAACGCTGCTGCACGCACGCCGTAGATATTGAGTGCCGTAAACAACAGGTATGCAGTGATGGCGATTGATGTAACGGAAAATTGTGGAAGAAAGATGTGAAAGTAAGCGCCTATGGCCGCTGCGATGGCAGGCGGCGCGAAAACAAACTCGATGATCTGGGCCATGCCCGCCACAAAACCTACATTCTTGCCCATTGCCCTTGTTGCATAGTCGAACACGCCGCCGGCTTTTGGAATAGCACACGCAAGCTCGGTATAAGAAAAGGTAAAGGTGATATATAGAAGAATAATAAAGCCTGTAGCGATTGCGAGTCCGCCGGTGCCACCTTGTTGCAATCCGAGGTTCCAGCCGAAATACATCCCCGATATCACGTATCCTACACCAAGACCCCACAACATAAGGGGGCCAAGTGTGCGCTGAAGATGCTGTTCTGCCAAAGAAGAATTTTAGGAGTAATTTAATTATACTTTTTAACTTTTACTTTTACGTTTAACTTTTAATCTTTAAGGTCTCCGGATGAAAATTATCATTGCAGCCAGTTTGTCTTTTTTCGCTTTAAGCGCCTGTGCCCAATCGCACATGGGAATGGATTTTGAAAAATATAATCCAGTCTCCACTCTCGTTGTACCCGAACACAAACTGAACAGGTCTAAGTTTCCGTTTATAGATGTTCATAATCACCAGTGGGAAATGGGTACAGGCAGGATTAAGGAACTTATAACGGACATGGACAACCTCAATATGGCCGTAATGGTGAACCTGAGTGGCGGCAATGGTGATAAACTTAAAGGCATTGCAGACAATATAAAGAGCACCTCTCCCAAACGTTTTATCGTATTCGCCAATATTGATTTCAGCGGGATCGGCGGTGATAACTGGACTGAAAATGCCGTGAGAAGACTCGAAGAAGATGTGCGCAACGGCGCGAATGGTTTAAAAATCTTCAAAAATCTCGGGTTCTCGGTTACTGATACAAAAGGCAACCGCGTAAAAGTGGATGATCCCCGCCTCGACCCGATCTGGAAAAAATGCGGCGAACTGAAAATTCCGGTGCTCATTCACACCGCCGATCCGAAATCGTTCTGGAACGACCTGGATGAAAATAATGAGAGATGGATGGAACTTGCTACCCATCCCAATCGTAAACGAGGTTCAAAAGACGCTTCTTTCGAGGAGCTGATCGGCGAACAGCACAGAATGTTTAAAAAACACCCTGAAACCATATTTATAGCGGCCCATTTCGGATGGTTGCCTAACGACCTGGCGCGTTTGGGGCAATTACTGGATGAAATGCCTAACGTTGTGGTGGAATTTGGTGCCGTGATAGCCGAAATCGGCCGCCAGCCACGGAACGCTTCAGCGTTTTTTACAAAATACCAGGACAGGATTTTATTCGGAAAAGACGCCTGGGTACCCGAAGAATACGCTACTTATTTCAGAGTCCTTGAAACCTCCGACGAGTATTTTCCGTACCATAAAAAATACCATGCATTCTGGAGAATGTATGGTCTTGGATTGCCGGATGATATTCTTAAGAAAATATATTATAAAAATGCCCTGCGTATCATCCCCAATATTGATAAAAGCCAATTTCCGGATTAACCGCCATCTTTAATCAACGTTGTGTCAAATGCTGTATCTGAGAGTACACTTTACGGTGCTCATTGTTGCCTTGCTTTGCCTCGGCACCAAGGCTCAATCGGTGAAGATTGGTATCGTTGACATCTACGGCAACAGGAGCATACCTTCCGGAACGATCAGGCAAACCGCTGGTGTTACCGACGGCGATTCGGTCAGCCAGCAGTCGCTCGCGGCAAGGAAAATAGAACGCAGTCTCGAAAAAATTCCGGGTGTTAAACTCGCTCAAACGGCTGTAATCTGTTGCGACAACAACGAACGTTATGTTCTGTTTGTCGGCATCGCAGAAACCGACAGTTCTGTGTTTACTTTCCGCAAGTCGCCGACATTGAAAATAAAATTACCTGACGCTTACACAAACGCATACGAGCACTTCGAGCGTAGAATGAACGAGGCGATGCTTTCCGGCCAGGCGACCGACGATTGGTCGAACGGGTACTCACTGATAAAATATCCTCCGGCGCGAAGAGTGCAGGAAAAGTATCTCCGATGGGCAAACGCCGATTTCGATGGACTGCGAAAAGTATTGAGATCGTCAGCGTACGACAACCAGCGTGCCGCAGCTGTTCAGATCATCGCATATAACGACGATAAAAGTAAAGTGGTACCGGAATTGATTTATGCGATAAGGGATGAGAACGACGAGGTAAGAAACAATGCAGCAAAGGCGCTGTCGGCGATCACGTATTATATGACTCTGAACCCGGGCAAAATCCGGTTACCTTTTCAACCTTTTGTGAGGATGATAAATTCCGTTGTATGGTCCGACAGGAGCAAAGGGTTGGCGATGCTCGTGCAATTATCAGAATCGAGAAATGAAGAATTGTTCCGCCAGTTAAAAGCCACGTCTATGCCATCCTTAAAAGAAATGGCGCTTTGGAAAAGTGAAAGTCACGCCCGTCCCGCTTTCATTATTCTCGCTCGCATGGCAGGATGGGCCGATGAAAAAATACGCGCCGTTACAACCGGCCAGAATTTTGCTGATGAAGTAAAAAAGTTCGTAGATACGATAGAGTAAGTATGATTGAAAGGTGTATATATTTGAATTATGAAGGTGAAAAACTTCTTTTTCCGCCTGGTAAAATGGGAAACCTGGCACTACCTCGCTAAGTACGTTCCCATTATGCCGGCCTGGCTCTGGTATTGTCTCAAATCGCGGTCGTTCTGGTTCTTTACGGCATCTAACCCCACACTTACGTTCGGCGGATTTGAAGGCGAAAGCAAGAAAGAAATGTACGATCAGCTTCCGCCCGGCAGTTATCCCAATACGATACTCATCGGTCATAATGTGCCATTTGAAGAGGTGATGAAGCAGGTTACCGAACACAACTTCGCATATCCATTCGCGGTAAAACCCGATGTGGGCATGATGGGTTTTATGTTCCGGACTATATCGGGTGATGAAGAATTCAGGCAGTACCACGAACTGATGCCCGCTGATTATCTTGTACAGGAACTGGTGAACTATCCCCTTGAACTGAGCGTATTCTACTACAGGTTCCCGAATGAACAGAAAGGTAACATCACTGGTTTTATCCGTAAAGAATTTTTATCGGTAACCGGCGACGGAAAATCAACGCTGCTGGAATTAATCACGAAATATCCGAGGGTACGATTCAGGCTCGAAGAAATGAAGGCAAAACACAAGGACCGGCTCGATAACATTCTGCCCAACGGTGAGATTTTTTATCTCTCACGCGCGTTAAATCTTAGTCGCGGGGGAAAATTAGTGAGCCTCGCCCATGAAAAAGACGACAGGTTATTGAAAGTGTTTGATGATTTAAGCCACTACGCCGGGCATTTTTATTACGGGCGCTACGACCTCAAATGCAAGTCAATTGAGGACCTGAAGCAGGGGAAAAATTTTCTCATCCTGGAGTATAACGGGTGTGGCGCGGAACCGCATCACATATATGGAAACGGCAACACGCTTTTAGAAGCGTACAGGATAGTACTACAACACTGGAAAGTATTGTACGCCATCTCAAAATATAACGAAAAAAATGGCGTGGAGTACTGGGAATTCAAAAAGGGGTATAAGTTTTTAAGGAATGCGAAGAAACATTTCAGGCAGTTGAAACAACTCGACCTGCAAACTCAGGTATAAAGTCATCCCGAGCGCAGCGAGGGATCAGCAATAACAACAATTTTGGAACATATAATAGAATCATATCTATCATTTATCAGCAATCCTCATTTTCCATGTGTGGCGGCGCGGGCCGCATATGCCCGCAAACAGGTAAAATGCTTCGTTGCGGGTAATATGGCTTGTCCCGCCAACGACAAAATGATCCTGGATTTTATTTATGACTTTGTAGAAGAATACAGGAAGGAAAAAACAATCTATCATAGCGCCACAATCATTTTCACAGGACCAACTATACCCGACGAAGCATATTTCGATAAATTACTTTGGTTGAGGTTGCAGGCGCTTTCCGATCTTGATGCGGAAAAGTATGGGTACGACAATCGTGTAAGTGACGACCCCACGTCTCCCGATTTCAGTTTTAGCCTTAAAGAGGAAGCATTTTTTGTTATAGGTCTTCATCCCGCAAG
Organism: Chitinophagaceae bacterium; assembly: GCA_016786745.1. GTDB lineage: Bacteria > Bacteroidota > Bacteroidia > Chitinophagales > Chitinophagaceae > Flavitalea. The sequence continues at coordinate 14,569 of JAEUVS010000083.1, forward strand.
CAGCAGGGAGGCGCGAAGGTTTGCCTATCCGACAATCGTATTCAATCCACATGATCAATTCGAGATGTTGCGTCAGCAGAATCATTATGAGAAGATGAAGCGCACCGTGAGAAAAAGAGATTTGAAGCTGTCGGGCTCAATTAATCCCATGCTCGACGATTACGGAGTGTCACCCGAAACACTTCAATACAGCGGCAAAAAGTATGAGAGCAACTGGCAATGTCCATTACACATTTCACATGCAAAATCTAAACATAATTCCACCCCGCAGCGGAGTGGCGTTCACGATCGATAAAGGGCAGAAGTTAATGGTAGTGGATATTGAGGGCGAGCAGGTTTCGGACCTCATTTGTTTCAATCGCAGCGACACAAAAGAATACCTTTCTTCCGGCCGCACGATAGATTACGCGGAAACCATCTTCCTGACCACGGGTCACCCGCTTTATTCCAATAGGAGCAATGTGATGCTTGAAATAAAAGAAGATACTGTTGGCCGTCATGATTTTCTCTTAACGCCATGCAGCGCGGAGATGTTCAGGATTATTTACGGTCACGAACACCCGCATCGCGGATGTTTTGGAAATCTTGCAGCGGCGTTGGAGCCTTACAACATCGCGCCCGACTCCATTCCGGTATGCTTTAATGTATTCATGAATGTTACGGTAGATGGAAATTCGGGAAAGATTGCAGTGCTTCCGCCGAAAAGTAAAGCGAATGATTATACGGTGTTTGAAGCAAAAATGGATCTTATTGTTGGGTTGACGGCCTGCTCCGCCGGTATGTCGAACAATTTTTCTTTTAAACCTATCGGCTACAAAATCCTCGAGTAAAATTCACGCTTCACGCTTCACGCCTCACGCTCCTCACTCCGTCCTAAGGCTCTTTACAGGATTCGTCGTCGCGGCTTTGAGTGTATTCGCGCCTACAACGAGCAATGCAAGTATTAACACCAGCAAACCCACGATTCCAAACAACCAGATGCTGATTCGCACGCGGAACTCATAATTCTGGAGCCAGCTGTTCATAAACCACCACGCTATCGGAACCGCCACGAGAAACGCTACAGCTACCAACTTCAAAAATTCTTTTGAAATTAAGGCAATCAATTGCTGAACATTTGCGCCAAGCACTTTCCTTATACCGATTTCGCGTGTACGCTTTTCAATCATAAACGATGCGAGGCCCGCCAGACCGATACAGCAAATGAAAATTGCAAGACCGGCGAAAATATTGGTGATACGGTTGATGAGTTGTTCGCCGGTAAACTTTTTAGCGAATTCCTGGTCAACAAACTGGTAATCGAAGGGAAAAGCAGGATTGTATTTCTTGAAAACTTTTTCGAACGAGGCCAGCGCACCTGCCGGCTTCTCGCCATCTTTCAAACGCACGGTTATCTTCTGCACAAAATTTGGATCGTAAAAAACAAACATCGGGTCCACAGGCTTGAACGGTGAATCCATTACCACGTTATCTATCACCCCTACCACGATATTTTCTGTTGGATTTCTTCCAAATCTTAATTTCATCCCGACGGCATTTTTTAATCCCATTGCCATTACGGCCGCTTTATTCAGAATAACAGCCGATGAATCGACCGGCTGCCCGGTGAAGTCTCTTCCTTCCAGCACTTTTATCCCGAATGTTTTTGTGAACGCGGAGTCGGCCGCCAGTCCGGAAAAGATCACATTTGCATCGGGTCGCTTTCCTTCATAATCGGGTCCGCCCGACCTCCACCATATCTGTGTAATGGGAGACGATGTTCTGTTCACTGAACTTACCAGCCCCGTTTTCATCAGTTCGTCCCTGATTGCGGTATAGTTCCTGTTTATGTCACCGGTTGCAGATACCATTACGAGGTTGTCTGGATCGTAACCCATTTCACGACCCCTGATGTATTTTATCTGCTGGTAAATGATTATGGTCGCAGAGATCAGCGATATCGATATAACAAATTGCGCCACTACGAGTACCCTTCGCGGAAGAACTGAATCTCTTCCGGCAAGCAATGTGCCCTTCAACACTTTCACAGGATTAAAAGAAGAAAGGTATAGCGCCGGATAGCTGCCGGCCACCATGCCGGTAAATAAAATAATGATGAGGGCCAGGATCCAGAACGAAGGATCGAGAATGTTCAACTTCAGTTGTTTTTCCACGAGTTCATTAAACGATGGCAGCAGAAAATATACCGCCGCCAGCGATAATACAAACGCAATCAGCGCAAGCAATACCGACTCAGAAAAAAACTGCATGATCAACTGACTTTTGTTTGATCCCAGCGTTTTCCTGATTCCCACTTCTTTTGCTCTTTTTTCCGACCGCGCGGTTGAGAGGTTCATAAAATTGATACAGGCTATCAGCAGTATCACCACCGCGATGATCGTAAACATTCTGACATACTCAATTAACCCGCCAACGCTTTTACCCTCTTTGAAATCGCTGTATAACCTCCACCTGTTCATAGGAAAAGCGAAGTAGGTGCTGATCTTATCATTCTTGTCGCGCTCGTGCTTGATATCGTTGATCTTCTTCTCCATCATGGCCATATTCGCGCCGGGCTTCATTTGCAGGTATACCTGCCACGAAGAATTCTGCCATTCCTCCATCTGCGCCTTTGTATTTGGGTCGCTATAGTTGAATGGCCGGAGAAAATCAAATTGTAAAGTAGAATTACCCGGCACGTCTTCAATAACGGCGGTAACTTTGTAATTCTCGCCGTTGTCGAGCTTTATCACCTGGCCGATAGGGTCTTTCCTGCCGAAAATTGCACCCGCAGTAGATTCTGTCATCACCACAGAATACGGGTCAGCAAACGCGGTTGTTTTATTTCCACGAATAAATTTAAACGTGAAAACGTCGAAGAAGTGTTCGTTGACAGTTTTCCCGCTCTTCTGAATAATTTCATCGCCATACTTTATTACTACCGGGGTGGTGTATGCGGTAACCGTGGTATTTACCAGCTGAGGCGTGCTGCCCTCCAGGGTGCGGGCAAGCGGCAGAACCATGTTAGGATCGGTAAACATGTGATTGTTGAAATCACGGTTAGCGATTACCTGGTAGATGTTGTCGTAATTTTTATGAAACTTATCGTAGCTCACCTCGTCGTATACCCACAGGGCTATAAGAATGGTGCACGTGATGCCGATGGTGAGTCCAAGAATATTTGTAATCGAAAAACCTTTATTTCTACGGAGATTTCTCCAGGCAATTTTGAAATAGTTTTTAAACATAACAGGGTAATATTGGTCCAAAAGGCTCAATGGGTGTGCCAATGCGCTAAAGTCTTTACTGGTAAGCCTTTCAGGCGATTATTAGAATTTTGAGTGTACGAAATCGAACAGTTCTGTGTCCGGTTAAGCATTTCTTCCTTATTTTAGAAGCATGAGAAAATTACTGACGACAATTGCCATAGCGTGCATTTGTTTCACCTCCTTTGCACAAACCGGCAGGGTACTCGAAAACGAAATAGTAAAGAGCAGGATTTTGAACATGGACAGGAAATATGCTGTTTACCTTCCTCCCGATTTCGACCAATCTCAAAGAAGTTACCCGGTACTATACCTTTTACATGGCGGCGGCGATGACCAAACCGGTTGGGTCCAGTTCGGCGAGGTGCTCCACATCACTGACAAAGCGATTAAAGAGGGCGCCGCCACTCCTATGGTAATCATTATGCCCGATGCCAATACCGGCAAGCGTGGTTATAACAACGACATCGAGGGAAAATGGCTCTATGAAGATTTCTTTTTTAAAGAGCTGATGCCAGAGGTAGAAAAAAAATTCAGGATCAGGGGCGACAAAAGATACCGCGCCGTTGCGGGATTATCCATGGGAGGAGGAGGCTCATTCTTCTACGCTCTTCATCACCCCGAATTATTTTCTGCAGCGTGCCCGCTGAGCGCTTCAGTAGGCCCGCTTACAAAAGATGACCTGAAAAAGAATCTTGAGCGAAATAATGTCAAAGCATCCGACGATGCGGTAGATAAATATTTCAGCAGGTACAACGCCATAGAGCTGGTAAATAGTTTACCCGATACGCTGAAGAAAAGTGTGAGATGGTATATCGACTGCGGCGATGATGATTTTCTTTACGAAGGGAACAGCCTGGTTCATATCGCGATGAGAAAGCGCGAAATTCCTCACGAATACCGTGTGCGCGATGGTGTACACAGCTGGGTGTACTGGAGAGCGGCGTTGCCAACAGTGCTTGAATTTGTGTCAATGGGTTTCCATCAATTTTGAGAATTTTAATGATCTCCAGGATATATTTCTTTTTTATCGTCTTGTTTGTTTCCTGTAAAGAAAAAACCGGTAACACATGGACGATGTACAAAGCTGATGCTGCGAGCACCAGCTATTCTCTCCTCGACCAGGTCAACAAAGCGAATGTTGCACAATTAAAAGTAGCGTGGACATTCGACGCGAACGATGCCCTTGAGGGAGCACGATTTGGCGGTAGCCAGTGCAACCCGATTGTAGTTGACGACGTTATGTACGTGGCTTCTGTGCAGCGGACGATATTCGCTCTTGAAGCCGCCACGGGTAAGAAAATTTGGGCTTTCGATCCATTTTTCGGGAAAAGAGGTGGCGGGTCGTTCAGGGGAGTTACTTACTGGCAAAAGGGAAACGATAAGCGCATCCTGTTTACCGCGGGCGACAATCTTTTCGCAATCGACGCAACCACAGGCAAGCCGATCACCACCTTCGGAACAGGTGGAAAGGTGAGTATGAACGTTGGCATCCGCGACGATTCATCTAAAATTTCCATTAAGCCCACTTCACCGGGTATCATCTACAAAGATCTCATCATTATCGGCAACGAAGTGTCGGAGTTATATGGCGCGCAGCCGGGTTATGTGCGTGCGTACAACGTGATCACCGGAAAACTCACATGGACATTTCACACGATACCACTGCCCGGGGAATTTGGTTACGACACGTGGCCAGCCGATGCATGGAAGTATGCAGGCGGCGCGAATTGCTGGGGCGGAATGAGCCTGGATGAAAAGAGAGGAGTGGTATTTTTTGGAACCGGGTCGCCCACTTATGATTTTTACGGCGCAGACAGAAAGGGAATAAACCTGTTTGGTAATTGTGTTGTTGCTCTTGATGCGGCGACAGGCGAACGGAAATGGCATTTTCAAACAATACATCACGATTTGTGGGATTACGATCTTCCCTCGCCGCCCAATCTCATCACGATAAAAAAAGATGGTAAAGTAGTCGATGCGGTCGCGCAAACTTCGAAGATTGGTTTCCTGTATGTGCTCGATCGCGAAACAGGAGAACCAGTGTTTCCCATTGAAGAGCGGCCCGTGCCCGCTTCAGATGTTCCCGGTGAGCACGTTTGGCCCACACAGCCATATGTTTTGAAACCTGAACCCTACGCGAAGCAATTCATTACGGCTGAAGAGATGTCGAATATTTCACCCGGGACACATGATTCGGCAGTACGGTATTTCAAGAGCCTTCGTTACGAAGGATTGTTCACGCCGCCATCGGTAAAAGGAACTTTTATGTTGCCGGGAACCATTGGAGGTTCTGAATGGGGAGGCGCGGCGTTTGATCCTGAATCGGCGATCATCTATTTAAAATCGAATGAATCGCCCGAAGTAAGTAAGCTCGTAAAAATAGAAGAGAACGACGGCAAAAGCACGCCGGCTAACGGAAGAGAAATTTACATGACCTACTGCTCGGTTTGCCATAAAGCCGATATGAAGGGCGAAGAACCTTTATACCCTTCACTTCTATCATTGAAAAACAGGTTAACGGAAGACCAGGCGCTGACGCGTATTCGCGAAGGAGCTGGAAAGATGCCGCCGTTTAAAGATATACTTGGCGGAAAGGAAAGAGCATTGATTGATTTTTTATACGGACGCAACAGGCGTACACAGAAAGATTATGACGTGGAAGAAATGAAAAGAAATCTCAGCATTCTCGGGGATAGCAGCGGCAAAGCCAAAGACACAACTGATGTTTACATCAATATAGCGGCTTACGCGATTATGAGAGATGTTGGCGGCAATCCTTTCATACAGCCGCCATGGGCCACGTTAAACGCGATTGACCTGAATACGGGAGAATATGTATGGAAGGTGCCTGCCGGCAATGATGATTCGTTACAGAAAAAAGGTGAGCCGCTAACAGGCGCCACAGGATCGCCGGGACCGATGGTGACGAAAGGGGGATTAGTTTTCCTCGGCGGATCGAGAGACAGAAGGTTCCAGGCGTATGATAAACACACAGGAAAAGTTTTATGGGATATAAAACTTCCCGGCACCGCCACATCTATACCGGCTACCTTTATGAGCAAAGGAAAACAGTATATTGCCATTTCTGTTGCGGGCACGAAAGAAAAACCGGCAGGCGGTGTGATGACATTCGCATTACCAGATTAAACAACGATTATTTAAAACGAGCGTGATTATTTTATGAAAATTTATTTGTCAACTATCATTTGCGCATTAACGTTAGCCGGATGCGCACAGCAAAACAAGATTACCGATACCTTTAAAGCCTCCACATTTACGCCTGTAGAAAGCTTTACAAACGGGTGTGAAGGCCCCGCCGTTGATAAGGATGGAAATGTGTACGCGGTGAATTTTGCCAGGGAGGGCACCATCGGGAAAGTATCTCCGGGCGGTAAGCCCGAATTGTTCGTAGAACTGCCGGAGGGAAGTACCGGTAACGGCATCCGTTTCGACAGCAGGGGCGATATGTATATCGCGGATTATACAGGCCATAACGTGCTTAAAGTGGATATGAATTCGAAAGCCATCTCGGTATATGCGCACGAGCCAAGAATGAGCCAGCCCAACGATATTGCTATCGACAGCAAAGACAGAATTTACGCCAGCGACCCTAACTGGAAAGAAAAAACCGGAAAATTCTGGCGCGTTGATACCGATGGAAAGGTAACACTGCTAGATAGTCTCGGCACCGCGAACGGAATTGAGGTTAGCCCGGATGAAAAAACACTTTATGTAAATGCAGGAAGAGAAATATGGGCCTATGATCTTTCTGAAAGCGGGGACATCAGCAATAAGAGGCGCCTCATAGAATTCCCTGATTTTGGTGTTGATGGCATGCGTTGCGATGTTAAGGGGAATATTTATATCGCGCGCTTTGGAAAAGGCACAGTGGCAAAAATTTCGCCTAAGGGATATATTGTTACCGAAGTGACCTTAGCCGGTAAAAGGCCCACCAATGTTGCTTTCGGTGGAAAAGATGGACGCACCGTTTATGTAACGTTGATGGACAACGGCAATCTTGAAAGCTTCAGGGTTGATGAGCCTGGGCGTGAATGGCAAATGCAGCAGGAAAGAAAATAAAGAAAAGAAAAAATCTATTCAACCAGTTTCTTCAGGCTCTGCAACACCATATTCCAATTCGCCTGCGAATGATCGCGTGATTTCTCGTTCGCATTATTATCCTGCGTAATAGTAAGCACCGTCTGGGCGTCGGTTGGTTCCAAACGATAAATAACGTTTGAGTAATTCTCTGGCTTATCCTCTTTACCACTCATATTACTCAGGTATGTTGTATGCAGCAACCGGTTAGGCACAATCTCAATAATCTCACCTTTATCTTCATATTTCTTTCCCTCCCACTCTCCTGTATAGGTAATTGAGCTTCCTTTTTTCCACTCGCTCTTTGTATCGGTGCCAAAGAGGTACTGTTTAATTTCCGAAGGAGTGGTCAACGCCTTCCACACTCTTTCCGGTGATGCATTAAGCGTAATACTCGCCGTCGCTGTTAAATTGTCTCCCATGTTGGTTGTTTTGTAAAATGAATTAATTTTTAGTCTTTCCGAGCCAAAGCAAACAATCTATTATAAACTGGTTCTGATCCTTACTACTGAACGAACCCGACAACTGCGCGTTCGTTTTGCCTTCATAATCCATATCGTTATGTCCCATATTCGTATAAATCATCCTGTACCTTTTGTTCGTCCATGCAATCGGATAGTAACCGTTATGCCATGTTTCATCAGGTTTCGTGCCAAGCGGAAAACTTTTAGGATCAACAGACAGCAGAATATTAATATCCGGATCCTGTTTTAAATCTTTTTCCCATTTATACCACTCACTCGGCGCCGATTTAAATGTTTTTGGAAGATGGCGCACAGAAGGGTGTCTTTTATTTTCCACGCGTAAAATCGCAGATGTCGGCCTCCATGTGTTGCTCACATATTGCCCCGCCCCAATAAATTCATTATGATACCAATCCCAGTTTTGCGGATAAGCCGATGGCGTAAGCGCGAACCCGGCAAAATGAAATCCCATCCAGCTGCCGCCATGCTCCATATATTTTCGAAAAGCCTCGCGTTGTGCAGCAGAATCAGGCCGGGTATCAAAAAACAATACAACATTGTATTTCGATAAAAATTCTTCATTCAGATTGTTCCAGTCGTCTGTCGAGTCGTAGGTAAAATTATACTTCTCTCCCTGTTCAGTGAACCATCTATTCGCCTCATGTACAAAACTGATGTGTGCCAGGTCGTTTTTTGCGGTGTAAAAGCTGATGACTTTAAATGCCGGCTGTTGCGCATGTAAACTAACTGATGTTACGATAAAAACCAGTATCAGTATTCTTCTCATACTTAAAAAAATAAAGGCTGCTTTCCGCAACCTTTATGAAGGTAAATATTTTGATGGCACAATTAAAAACGATACCCCAGCGATATGCCAAAGCCAGTGTTTTTAATCGTTGCATCGTTGTCGAATCCTCCCTGGATCTTAGGCATGATATTCACCAAACCCAGTTGCGCATTCAATTGGGCAGACAAATTCTGGGTGAACAGGTAACCGAACACCACATTGCCGCCTGCATCGAAGCGTTTGAAATACGGAGTTCCGGAAATCGACTGCGGTTCGGTAATCTCGTTATCGAATTCAATGTCGGTATCATCCACTTTGCCTCCTATCGCAAAGCCAATGTACGGGCCGATACCCATCAGCAACCGTCCCTCGCCTAACACAGGTGTGTACAGAAACGTAATGGGAACCTCGAGGTATGACAGCTTCACTTTCACATCTTCGTCGAATCCTTCAACCTTTGCGCCTTTTGTTGAAAACAATAAACCGGTTTGCACAAAATAATCAGGAGCGGCAACGGGAATGTCCGCGAGCACGCCGGCGTTGAAGCCCACCTTCAATTTGTTTTCGAGTTTGTCGCCTGCTGCGTCTTTGCCATTCAGGTTCTGGAAATTAACACCAGCCCTTATGCTGAATGTTGTTGTAGTGGCAGAAGGAGGCGTTGCAGTTTGAGAGTACGATGCAAACGAAAAGCCTGCCAGGAGTACGAAACATAAACAATTCTTGATGTTCATAGTTAGATTTTTTGTTATTGATAGAGCCGGGAAATTACTTCGCAGCTTCTTTCTTCGCATCATCCACCATTTTCTGGTTGGCTGTAATCAGGAACGTAACACGGCGATTCTGTGCACGGCCGTCGTCAGTATTGTTATCTGCCACAGGAGCGCTTTCGCCGTAACCTTTTGTTGTCATTCTCGGACCGGCCACACCGCGTGTACGAAGGTAACTTGATACTTCAGACGCCCTCCTTTCAGAAAGTCGCATATTATAATCATCAGAGCCCTTGCTGTCGGTATGCCCCTGTATCTCTATATTGGTGTCAGGATATTCATTCAGAATATCTACAAGCTTGTTAAGGTTTGACGTTGCGCTTGTATTGAGGTCCGATCTGTCGTATGCGAAAAGAATTTTTTCACTGAAGTCCACCACAATGCCTTCTCCTACTCTTTCTACTTTGGCGCCGGGAACATTTTTCTCAATTTCTTCGGCCTGTTTGTCCATTTTTCTTCCTATTACAGCGCCGGTTACCCCGCCTACCGCGGCCCCTATAATGGCCCCAAGGGCGGTGTTTCCGGCGGCCCTGCCGATAACAGCGCCGGCCGCGGCACCCCCTGCAGTGCCAATTGCAGCGCCTTTCTGCGTTTTATTCATGTTCTTGCATCCCGCAAGAACCAACGAAGCAAACGCAAGCAGGAATATTGATTTTTGAAGTGAATTCATCGCGATATGATTTAAATGTTAGTACCGCATTTATTCAAATGTTGTACCACGGTCATACATTTTTTCGCAAATTGCTGATAATGAATAAAGCCTTTATATGATAAAAAAATTATTATCGTTTTTTTACCTGGTTTTGATTGGCGTTTCAATCAACGCTCAAAAAAGTGTATCCATTCAGTCTCCGGATAAAAAAATAAGATGCACAATCAAAATTGGCAAAGAAGGGATAAAATATCACGTTGCTTATAAGAAGGAAACGCTGATCGGCTTTTCTTCACTTCTACTTAAACTTAAGGACGGAACGTCGACAGGTAAACTATCACCAGGAAGAATTAGTTACAGCGATTCTGTTGAAAAATATGAACTTCTCACGGGGCGGTCGGTTAAAGTTGAGGACCACTACAAACAGGTAAGCATCCCTTTGTCGGGTAAGGATGGCAAATCGATAATCATTGTTTTCAGAGCATTCAACAGTGGAGTAGCATTCCGGTATAAGTTACAGAACGGGCACGGATCCGATTCATTCGCCATCTCAGCGGAAGTAAACGAATTCAACCTTGCAGGATCTCCAGGCGCGAAGGCACTGTTACTTCCCAATTTTACCAGTTCACATGAAGGATATTATACCAGTAAACCGCTAAGCGAAATAACCAACGATACTTTAATGGATATGCCCGCGCTTTTCAGGTTTCATTCCGGCACTTACATGGCGATAACCGAAGCGGCATTGCTGGACTATGCAGGAATGTATCTCATCAAAAAAAATAACATCCTCCAGAGTTGTTTATCGCCCCTCCCCTCCGATACCTCGATTTTTGTAAAAGGCCGCTTTCCTCATGAAAGTCCCTGGCGGGTAATGATGATCAGCGACGACGCCGGCGATTTCCTCGAGAATAACATGCTTACAACGTTATCGCCGCCGCGCCGTATAAGCGAAGTTGACTGGATCAAACCGGGGAAAACAACTTTTCCATGGTGGAACGGAAATGTTGTTCCGGATACGATCAATGCGCCGGGAAATAATTTCGTAACAAATAAATATTTTATTGACTTCTGCTCGCGCAACAAAATTCAATATCATTCTGTCGTTGAATACGGCCTGCACCAATGGTATATGGATGACGGCGTGGGCTTTCAGCCCGGACCTCATTCTGATCCAACTACACCTGTGCCGGGGCTCGATATGAAAGAAGTTTGTGACTATGCGCATTCGCAGGGTGTGGGCATACGTGTGTGGGTACACTGGTGGGCGCTCTATCCAAAAATTGACGGGGCTTTTGCAAATTTTGAAAAGTGGGGCATCAGCGGGATGATGATAGATTTTATGGATCGCGACGACCAGGAAATGGTGAACATTCAAACGGAAATGTTGGAGAAAGCCGCTAAACATCATCTCCACGTCCAATTTCACGGAGCATACAAACCTACCGGTTTGAGTCGCACCTATCCGAATGAATTCACGCGCGAAGGAACACTCAACTACGAAGTAAACAAGTGGGGACCTGGTTTAACAGCCAATCATGACCTCGATATTGCCTTCACACGACTCATTGCAGGCTCTACAGATTATCACCTGGGTGGATTCAGGGCCGTACCCGATTCACTCTACCGTGTTCAATATACACGCCCATTAATGCTGGGCACACGTTGTCACATGCTTGCATTATATGTGGTGTATGAAAACGCGAATGCGATGGTGTGCGACTATCCGGAGGCCTATGAAGGACAGGAAGGTTTTGATTTCATCAAAGAGGTGCCAACGGTTTGGGATGAAACAGTTGCCATTGCGGCGAAACCCGATGAATATCTTATTATCGCAAGAAGAAAGGGGAAAGACTGGTTCATAGGCGCTATAAATAATGATAAGGACAGGGTGGTCAATGTTCCCCTGTCCTTTCTATCTGCCGGAAATTACAACGCGGAAATTTATTCGGATCACAATAGCCATTTATCTCCCAACAGCCTGAAATTCGAATCTAAAAATGTAGACCGCTCAACAAGGCTTATGCTTAACCTCGCGGGCGGTGGCGGCGCAGCAATCCGCATCAGGGCTCTCTAATTCGGAAATTCTATCTGGCCCCTGATTTCTCCTGGCTGGTTGGCGGGTGTATGAATATTGAAGTAATAGAAGCCGGCCAGCAGGCTATCTTCCTTGATAGTAGTTTCATCAACAGTTATTGTTCTGTTGAAGTTCCCGGAAGCAGAAGTAACGTTATCATGGAAGTCAACTTTCACGCCCGCCGCCGTTCCTTTTGCGGCAGTTCCATGAATATGGGCGGCTATCGGGTCGGCCGTAAGGTTTTGCCATGAAGCGGATATCACCAATTGCTTTGTGGTTTTATCGTACGACACATTCATCGTTCCCGTTGCCGTAGTTGGTGTGCCGGGAGTAGGAACTTCCTGGGCTGAATTTATCGGTAGGTTATTGGCAGTGAAAACAGTTTTTTCCTGGTCGTCATCATCGTCCTTATTACAGGATATAATAAGCGTCGCGGACAGAAAGAAGATGGCCAGGCTCCAAATTGCAGGTTGTTTCATAACGTTATTATTTGATATACTAACAGATACGTACAGCGCACACGGGAGGTTGCGCAAAATTTTGAAGACGACGTTGTAACATTCCGGGAGGATAATCCGTCTCAAACTAAAATCATCTTAAACAACTCGATATGAAAAAGTTTGTTCTGACAACGTTCACCCTGGTCCTCCTGGTCACATCCGCTTCGCTTTATGCCCAAAAAAGGGTAAAAGGCGAAGGTCCCTCAGTTACACAGGAGCGCAGCGTAGGCTCTTTTAATTCCATTCATACGCATGGCAGCTTTAATGTAACCATCACTGATGCCGACAACAGGTCGGTGAAGGTGGAAGCACAGCAAAACCTCCAGGAATATATCATCGTGGAAACAGAAGGTGATCAACTGCATATCAGGCATAAAAAGGGCGTAAACCTGCAGGCCGATAAAGACATTGAAATTCATGTGAGCGTTCCCGAGTTGAAAGGAGTTTATCTTTCTGGTTCAGGCAACATCAGGAGCACTAACGTTCTTACAGGCAGTTCCAGCTTTGAGGCAAGTAGCGCAGGGAGTGGTAATATTCACCTTGAAGTTCAGACTACCGATCTCAAAACATCCATTGCAGGCAGTGGCGACATCACTTTGAAAGGAAAAACAACCGAACTTGACGGAAGAATCGCTGGCAGCGGAAATATCAGGGCTAAAGAACTTCAGTCTAACAATACTTCAATAAGTATTTCAGGAAGCGGAAACGCCGAAGTGGTAGCCAACGAAAAGCTCGACACAAAAATTGCCGGCAGCGGCGACGTAAAGTACTGGGGAAATGGATCCGTGAGCAGCAAGATACATGGCAGCGGCAGCATCCGCAGACAAAATTGATTCTACACAATAATTGAAGATTAAAAAAATCATAACGGTGCTCGCGATCGTACTGCTGCTTTGTGCCGGATGGATGGCCTATATCTTCTTTTATCCACGCAAATACAATGTTGTTCACCTTAAAGAACGTGCGGGAACAAGGTACTGGACGCTTGCCACAGGATCGCGCATCGCCTATACCTTTGTTCCTGCAAAAGGTGAAAGAAAGCCTTTTCCGATCATCTATCTTCACGGCGGACCGGGCGCCGGAATCACCGATCTCGAAATAAAAACGCTCGCCAATCTTTCCGACTACGGATATGATGTTTACCTGTACGACCAGGTAGGGTGCGGTCATTCGAATCGTTTGACAGATATCAATGAATATTCAGCTGAACGACATCGTGAAGATCTTGCGGAGATTATTGATCAGGTAGGCGCGCAGAAAGTTATCCTGCTCGGGCAGTCATGGGGATCCATCCTGGGTTCGCTATATATTTCAACAAACGCAGAAAGGGTTGCAAAATTTGTAATAACAGCGCCAGCTGCAATACAACCGGAAAATCATGTATACGCAGCTATTGCCGTTCCAGATTCATTGCAAATGCATCAGCCGTCTTATAATCCGCGCTATGCCCACTCGGTTACATCAAATCTTCGCGCTAAAGCAATAGAGTTCTGGATGCGGCAGTTTGGAAAAAAACTGACCAGCGATAGAGAAGCAGACCAGTTTGCTACATTTTACGCCACGTACCTTAACAAAACAATGGTATGCGACACCTCAAAAGCAGTGATCGCAGAAGGCACCGAAGGATATTACAGTCATTATATGACGAGGTTAAGTCTCGGCAAAATACCTGATCCCAGGCCGAAACTCATGGAGTGCTCAATACCGGTGTTAATAATGAAATCTCAATGCGATAACCAGAAATGGGGATTTACAACTGAGTACTTTGATGTGTTCCGCAATCACGAATTCGCGCTCATCAAAAATGCGGGACATAATATTTTCATTGAGCAACCTGGTGAATACATCAGCGTGATAAAAACGTTTCTTGAAAAGTAACTTTTCCCCGTTTATAACCTCACACCGACGCCAACCGTAGCGTTAATACAGGATATTACCTGGTTGCGGTTTGTGATGAATTTTGTATCGGAATAACCGGTATTTGAGTCGCCGTCCTTACCGAAGCGCCCGGCGATTCTTGCTTTCACGTCGTGAATGTTCAAATTGTTGCTTCCCACGTAATCAACTCCGCCGGTAAAGAAAAGACTTTTCTTTTTATCCAATATTAAACCAATACCTCCGCTCCACGCAAATCCAAAAAGGCTTCTGCCCGACCGCTCGATTTCATAGGCTTTCTCTTCTGTAATTGAACGAGCGTCGACCGATGGAGCTTTTACATACATCCCTCCCGCAAGTATTTTTCCGCTCAGTAATAAATTTCCAGAAGAAGACAACGGCTTACGAAGCGCAAGTCCAAATGAAGTGGATGCGGTCCACCACGTACCTTCCTGAACTTTCCAGTCGGAGTAGACGGAATAGCTCGGGCGCCGCGGAGAAGTTGTAGACACTAATATGAAATCACGCAACACTACCTGGCCAATTGTTTCTGATACGCCCGCAGGATCGATAGCGTTTCTCTGTCCGCGAAGTTCAAGTGCAAGGCCAAGACCATTATCACTAAAAAATGTAAACAATACATTCAATGTTTCACCCGGTATTGCAAGACCGTTGCGATCGGCCAACGCATTCTTGTTTGCAAATTTCCCCAGCGGCAACGACGGTCCCGCGCTGACAGTTAAATAATATTTACCAGGATTTTTTTGAGAGAAAACAGCAAGTGAAAACATGAGGAGAGCAATAGCAGTAACAAAGACTTTCTTCATAGGAAATTATAAGGTTGTTCTGCAAATTATAAAACCTAACGGTTTCACACAACGAAAAAAAATTAAAAATTGCAGAATCCTGCAATTTGCCTAGTAAAACTACGAGTCAATTTATATTAATATAATATAGTTTTGTTAGTGAAGATGTTACGTTACTAACCCATTTTGTTATACGCTCCTTGCAGTTAGTTTTGGTTAATACCCTTTCAGCAATGAAGGGGTATTCTCTTTACACTCTTTCTCTTTCTCTTTCTCTTTCTCTTTCTCTTTCCACTCACTTATAAACATTACTCTTCGACATAACCTGCCTGATTCTCGCGGGCGACATATATCGCTCTCTCGTTGTATCAGTAAAAAATGGATCCGGCCCATTTTCAGGATCCGTCATACCAAATGCTTTTCGAAGATAAATGTTCCAGTCTATCAGTTGATATCCGAGTCCGCGCTCAATTGTAATGCTGTCTGTTTTATTTTCAAAATTATCCATGTACTTCGTGGATACATGACCGATACCCGTTTGAAGCAGTCCGAATGTATTTCTCTTCGAGAAATAAAGAATGTGTGCGAGTTCGTGACCGATAATTCCCACCTGTCCGTTTACGGGTGAATTCCTGTACATGAATTGCGGTGTGTGTTTCGAAGATGAATCGCCAATAAAAACAAGATAGGCCCGTCGATGGCTGTTTTTGAAAACGCTTAACCATTCAGGTCTTGTTTCTATTACGCCCGAATTTCCTTTCTGCAGCAGGAATGTAATTTTTGTTTTGCTGAGTTCAGGAAAATAAGAGAGAGCCGCCAGTATTTGCTTTTCAAATTCCTGCGGCATTGTTTTATTTATGCCGAAGTTCTTTTTGTTGAATGAATAATCATTATTCATTCTTGCAGTGATATCGACAACGGGGGAAGGAATTTGCGCGTTGGTGAGAGATACAAATAGCAACTGGAGAGGTACCAGGAAAATTTTCCGCGCGGAAAACATGAGGCAGAATTAAAAACCAGCCCGAAGGCTGGTTTCGTAAATCATTTAACTTGTTTGTTGACTACCTTGGCCAACTCAAACATTGAGATCTGGTCTTTGCTACCAAACACTGGTTTCAATTTGCTGTCAGCGTTGATCATTCTCCTGTTCTTCTTGTCCTGAAGATTATTTTTCTTGATATAGTCCCAGATTTTCTTAACTATTTCTGTTCTTGGAATGGGTTTGCTTCCTACAACTTCAGCGAGTGCTGCGCTTGGTGTTAATGGAGCCATGAAAGCAGCGTTAGGCTTACGAGCTGACTTTTTCTTTGGTGCTGACTTTTTCTTAGGTGCCGATTTTTTGGCCGCCTTTTTTGGTGCTGATTTTTTAGCTGCTTTTTTAGCAGCTTTCTTCGCGGTTTTCGCCATAATAATTAAAATTTAAAGATTGAACAGTTAGTCAATGAAATTTAGACACTGAAACTTACAAAACCCATATCGAACCTAAGATACAGACAATTCTGTAAAAACATGGATTCTGAAAATTTTTTGCCTTATTTCTTTAAGATTTTTATTGGCCAGGGCAGATGGTTAAATCCGAGCCTGGAGTATGGTTGGTTGGTTGCACCGAACTTTCTGTAGAACTCCCGCACCCCCGGAATGTCGGATCCTTCAAAATCAAATATCAGCCTCGAACCTTCAAACTCTTTCCATAGCTGTGAGAGGAGAAAATAGTTCGCTTCGGTCCTTTTCCCCTCGGGGCGGGTACTGTTCATGATGTTATATAACCTTCGACCGTCATTGGGTAAAAGCGCAATTGCCAGCACTTTTCCATCCGTCCCGGTAGCGCTTCTTACAATGAGATTTCCGCGTTTTTCAAGGTATCCACATAATTTCCACAATCGCTCAAAGTACTCCTGCGAAAGCCCTGTCTTTTTTCCATAGTTCTCACGAAAAATATGTATTGCATCCCCGTATTTTGCTGTTTCATACTTCAATCCGGCACTGTTCGACTTCCGGATATTCTGTATCACATCGGGTGAAAATTCCATCGAAATTTCTTCGTAATTTTTATCGAGTGGCAACACGAAATTGGTGTGCGATCTGCCTCCCTCAATTTTATTTGCATAGTTGAAAGGATAACTTCCATACCTGCAATACGATTGCAACAACTCCGAAAACCGCTCCACGCCTGCACTTCCGAAGAGCGAATAAATTCCCAGTTGCTGCACGAGCGGCACATGATAACTATACCGTATGCCCCATTTCTTTCTCCATGCCACGGGCATCACCGCCTCGTAATCGTTCAGTACAAAACCTGTCCAGTTATCCGCAAGATGATCGAGCCAAAATGAAAAAGCATAAATGAGCCCGTTTTCAGAGGAGGAAACGCAGCGATCCCATTTTTCCCTGTCAACACCGTAAGAAGGAACTAATGCAATTTCATTCTGCATATTCAGGCAATTTCGTTTATATTTAAATGCCTCCATCCTTTAAACACTTTATTATGTATAAACAGGGAAGAAGAGAATTTATCAGGAACACTGCGATCGCGGGACTCGGCACATCGCTTATCAACCCGGAAATACTTGAAGCAGCGCCGCGAAAAGGCAACGCGAAAAAAGTTGTTGTGGCCGGAGCGGGCATCTCAGGGCTATGTTGCGCTTACGAACTAATGAAAAAAGGTCACGACGTTACCATACTCGAAGCAAGCGGCAGGCACGGCGGCCATGTTTATACGGTACGCGACGGACTGTCGGACGGCCTTTACGGCGATGGCGGAGCGGAGCATTTTACCAACCCGGGCTACGAACGCTACCGCGAATATGTAAAAGAACTGGACCTTACCGCACTTCCCTACCCCAGGAGAAAAAATGTGCTGAGGCGCATCAACGATAAATTTTATTCCGAACAAATGCTCGCCGATCCGGCAGAATTAAAAAAACTTGGCTTCAACGAAAAGGAAGTAAACTTTCTCTCTAAAAATCCCTTTGGTGAATTACCCCGGTTGTTTATGGCACCCTACCTCGACAAATTCACCGACGAGTATCAACCGTTCGGCGTTGGGCTCGATCACCTGGACAAAGTGCCCATGTCGGATATCTACAGGAAAGAGGGTGCATCGCAAACCGGCCTTGATTTTCTCGGTGGAAATGGTGTTTCCGCTTTGTTTGAACTTTGGAAATCGGCAATTCTTAAGATTCGCGGAGTGGCTGAATATCCAATCGAAGTGTTCCGGTTAAAAGGCGGAAACCAAATGATGCCCAGCGCTTTTGCGAAGAAGTTGGGCGAACGCGTATGGCTCAACAGTCCCATACTGTCAATAAAACAGGATGATAGCGGTGTAACAGTTAAATACAGGCAAACAGACGGCGAAAAAGAAATGAAGGCAGATTACCTCGTTTCTTGTATACCGCCACCGGCGTTTGTAAAAATTCCCGTGGCACCTGCTTTCTCTCCTGAAAAGCAATTTGTGTTAAACAATATTACATACGACTCGTACCAACGCTTCATTTTCCAGGCCAGTTCAAAATTCTGGGAGAAAGATAAAATAAGTATCAACCTCGAACTTGGTCATAAAGATCTTTGGTCTGTATGGCACTCTGCCGATGAGGTGGACACGCACCGAGTTATTGTATTGGGAACAGGACCTGGCGGCATTTCCCCGCAACGGGCGCTTGCAGCCTTCCGCGAAGTATATCCAGGCAAGGATACGATCGAACAGGCGCTGGGTCGCGATTGGACGAAGGAAACATATTCGCCCACCTGCGAGCGGCTCGCATTTCCCATAGGAGAACTGCACAAATTCTGGCCGGAGCTCATGAAACCTGCCGGACGAATTCATTTCGCGGGCGCTTACGCGGATAACCTGAACTGGGGCATGGAAGCTTCTACCAGGTCGGCCAACCGCGTGGCCAATGCGATAGATAAACTTTAGTGAGAGAAGGTTACTGTGTGCGTGTATGTAACCGTAGATACTACTTCTATCTCCTTTACTACAAGTTGCGTTTCGGTCAACGCATCCAAAAGATAGATGACGCCCTGTACCTGCAGGCGCTTCTCATCCTCTAAAAAGGCCCATGTAAATGGAATAGTTTGCGAACCGTTGCTCACACATTTGGTAGGACCTTCATTGATTTCTCCTGTTCCATCAGCGTGAAAAGTGCTGAAATCGTCTTTTATGCAGGGCTCCATTACCGGGTAGACATTAGTCTCTTCCGTGCCGTCGCCATCCCAGTCTATACCGGGATCAACTATATAATTGGTTACATGCCAGCTGCCAGTTGTGAGGAGTTCGGTTTTGGTTTTGGATGCCTTTTCTTTTTTACATGACCACAGGAAAAGCACTAGTACCGGTACAGCGTAAAAAGCTTTCATTTAGAAAAGTTACTACTATTCCCTCTCCGGAACTTACAATTCATGCGGCTTATTCGTCAATTCACGCCATATGCCATTGACACAAGCAGGGTGCCGACACTATATTCGCTGTGTAATAAATAACCAATATTTAAATGCACAACAGGAATCTGGTATTAGTGACAGGAGCCACGGGGGCACAGGGAGGCAGCGTGGCACGGAAGCTTCTCGCGGATGGAAGGTTCGGCGTGCGGATTTTTACCAGGAACGGCAATTCACCAAAAGCTGTCGCCTTGCAGGAGGCGGGAGCAGAAGTGGCGACCGGCGATTTTAATGATGTGAAAAGTTTGCGGAAAGCGATGGAAGGAGTATATGGAGTATTTGGTGTGACGGATTTTGATGAACATTACGAGAGGGAAATATTTCAGGGTAAGAATCTGATAGATGCGGTCAAACAATCGGGAGTAGAGCATTTTGTTTACAGCTCCTCTCCTAACTATCATAAATTAAGCAACGGTGAACACGCGGTTCCACAGTGTGATATTAAAGCGAGATTGCAGGAGTATGCGAAAAGCCATAGGGTGCCGGCATCGTTTGTTCACGTAGCGTTTTACTACGAAAATTTTATTAACCTGTTTCCTTTACAGAGAGACAGGCACGGAAATCTCCACTTTGGCTTTCCGCAGGGAAAAACGAAGCTGGCGATGACGGGAGTGAAAGGTGTTGGAGGAGTGGTTGCGAAAATTTTTGAATACCCGGTACAGTATATAGGTAGAACAGTTGGTGTGGTTGGGGAAGACAGGCCGTGTGAAGAATACGCGCAGGTGATGTCGAAAGTGTTAGAGCAGAATGTTTATTATCATCATATTCCGAGAGATATTTTTATAGGATTTGATTCACAGGCGGAAAAGTGGGCTGACGTTTTTGAAGTACAACGTCTGCATATTTCGAACAGGCATATTGATTTGATTGAAAGTTATGGTTTGAATCCCGAGATGCAATCCTTTGAAAGTTGGCTCAGAGAGAACAGGCAAATAATTTTATCACTTATACCCGCGAGGGAAGAAGGAGTGTTAGTATAGAATATCAAAGAAAATTATCCCAGGACGGCTCATCAATAAATACACGCTGTGAACCCGTAAGTTGACAGCATCCCTGTAGCTGCAGACCCGTAAGTCAGCAGCTTTTTTATTTTATGTGGCATTGCTTCTCCGCCGATCCCTCACACTCGCGAAGTTTACCCTGAGGTCGAAGACCGAACGGGCTCGGTTCTGGATGACACGGTCGCTGTCATCCCGAGCCGAAGGCGAGGGATCAGCGGACAAACAAAAATTATTTCTTCTTTTTTAAAACGAGATCGTAAGAATCCCTGATCCATTTCTTCAAAAGCGTATCGCTTATCGAATTATCCATCCTCACCGTATTCCAATGTGCCTTGTTCATGTGATAACCTGGTTTCACTGCATCATAACGTTCGCGAAGCTCGATTGCCTCTTCCGGATCGCATTTGAGGTTGATACTTTCAAAAGTTTCGATACCGGTAAGCGCGAACATTTTACCCTTTACCTTGTAAACAAGTGTATTTTCTCCGAAGGGAAACTCTTCCGTTACATCATCAAACGATAAACAAAAATTCCGGAACTCTTCAATGTTCATAATAGCGAAGGTATGTTCAATTTACTAACGCGGAATTCTTTCGATTTCCTGTTCCGTCGGTTCCATTAATACCCGCCGTGTCACCCCGTTAATAGTCATTTCATCGAGTATGTCAACAATATTTTTGTAAGAAGAAAATTGAGTCGGTTTTATAAGGACTATTGTCTCATTCGGTTTCCTGTATTTTTCTCCTACCAGGTTGATCTTATCAATAATTATTTTACGAATGCCTTTTGAAAAGTCCGTGGAATTTATTTTGTCAATGTCAACTCCATGGTAGTACCAGATTTTATCGTCTTTGCCAAGTAAAAGATTTACTGTTTTGTCGGCCTCCGCTTTTGAGGGGTCGGGCGAATTGACCGGCAGTTTCAGCGCCATCGCTTTCGGCGAGTCCATTGTCGTTGTAAAGATAAAAAACGTAATCAGGAGAAACCCGAGATCAACCATCGGCGTAAGATCGACGCGTGTAGAAAGTTTTTTGCGTTCGGGTTTTGTTCCTTTACTTTTCGAGGAAATAGTTATTTCTCCCATAGCTGCTGTTTTCAATGAGATGCAACTATGAAATCATTCCATATGCTATGATTTATTTTTTTCCTGTAAGAATTTTTATGAGTTCTTTTCTCGGCTTCAACGCGGCATCAACAATTCCAAAAGAACCGGCTTTAAAGTTCCAATTCGCATACCCGATATTATGCTTCTCAAAAATTGCAACCATGTCCCGGTACCACGCAAGCTTCGAAGCCTCCGGCGATCCATCAATCACTCCAAATTCACCGCAATATAAAGGCAACCCGAGGCTATCAGCCAGGTGAATCGGCTTGGCCATCATTTTTTCGAGCGTATCACGGTTATATATCCTTCTCTCATACTCGTCTTTCCCGTCAACCACTATCTGCCCGGGATACTGCACCTTCCCATCAAAATTCTTCAACTCCGTCCATGCCGCTTTAAAATGTGTAAGATGAAAAGGTTCATAGAAATGGAAACTCAGGAGAATATTCTTATCATTCGCAGGAACCCTCAGCTGATCAAACGTGTTAGCGGATTGCCACTTATTTGAACCAATTACCAACACCCGCTCAGCCTCCCAGCTCCTGATAGAATCCGCAACCCTCGCGAGCAAAACATTCCACTGTTCAGCATTATCAGCTACCGGTTCGTTCATAAATTCATAAGCGAGCATGCTGTTAGGATATTTCTTCACAGCCGAAGAAAGATCCCTCCACAACTGAATAAATTTATCCTGTGCTTCTGGTTTCGTCCAAAGTGGCTTGTCACCCTCATTGAAATGATGCGAACGCAGAATATGCAGGTCGAGCACTACACGCAACCCTGCCCTATTCGCCCACAACAGGGCGTTATCCAGCAGTTGGAACGCGTCGGGGTAACGTTTTCCTGATTCGTCCCACAACTGCTGCTCATCTACAGGCAACCTGAAATGATCAAATCCCGCGTTAGCAATGAACTGAACATCTTTTTCTGTAAAAAATGAAGCCCGCCCGTTACCTCTCTCTTCGCTCTGCGATAACCAGTGTGCGATGTTCGTGCCCCGTTTTATTTTGAAAGATTCTTTATTGTTTTGCGCTACCCCACCAGCGGTAACGCCTGAAAGAATAAATAAGGATAGGAAAATATGTTTCATTGTTACTTGGTTTTGCTTTTGCCGCCGGTGGCGGCGATTAAAGTTAGTCCAACCTGTAGATCTCCATTATATTCTCCAATATTTTCGGAAAATCGATTTTAAGGTCCTTCAACTCCCCGGTTCGCATATCAAAAACCCATCCGTGTATTAAAATATTCCGCTCCTTATAAGCCCTTTGCACCTCCGAAGTCTTAATCACATTTATACACTGCTCCTGCACATTCAACTCCACAAGCCTGTCGTACCGCTTGCCCTCATCCGAAATCGCATTCAGCTCATCCTTATGCAACCTGTATACGTCACGAATATTTCTTAACCATGGATTAAGAATCCCCATATCAACGGACTGCATCGCCGCCTTCACCCCGCCGCAATTGTAGTGTCCACACACCACTACCTGCCTCACCTTCAACACATCCACCGCATAATGCAACACCGACATCACATTCAGGTCGATACTCGTCACCATATTGGCGATATTGCGGTGTATAAAAGCCTGTCCCGGCTCAATACCCATCAGATCTTCCGCCGTAACCCTGCTGTCGGAGCACCCGATATACAAAAACTCCGGCGACTGATCCTTCGAAAGCTGCGTAAAATAATCCTCGCTGATAGCAAGTTTTTCGGCCACCCACTTTTTATTGTTCCTGAAAATTTCGCTTACATGCATATGCCTTTCATTGTTTTCATGAAGATAAATGATTTGATTTTATACACTGAAATACAAATACATTTATAAATTTGACCCGCCTACGGCGAGGTATTTTCTTCAAATCTTAATAACTATCAGCGATGAATCTTTGCAAATTTATTTTTTCCGCTTTCTTAGCGACAACCTTAATCAACCCTGCGAATGCTCAACCTGTAGAACAATTTGTAAAGGTTGTCATTGCGCCGGACCATTCGGATTGGACATACAAAACCGGTGAACAGGTAAAATTTCATATTGAAGTTTTAAAAAATGGTAACCCGGTGAAAAACGCCATTGTGAAATACGAGGTAGGTCCTGAAAAAATGGACCCGGTAAAGAAAGATTCACTGCAACTAAAAGATGGCAGCCTCACTGTTGATATGCCCGGCATGAAAACACCAGGCTTCATGCGTTGTACCGTATCAGCATGGCTCGACGGAAAAGAATACCGCTATTGGGCTACCGCCGCATTCGATCCATTAAAAATTGAACCTACAGTAAACGATCCGGCAGATTTCAACAGTTTCTGGGATTCAGCGAAGCAACAACTCGCAAAAGTGCCGATGGACAGCCGTATGGTGCTTATTCCGGAAAAATGCACCGACCTCGTGAATGTATATCATGTGAGCATTCAGAACATCGGCAACTCGAGGGTGTTTGGAATTTTGTGCGTGCCAAAGAAACCGGGAAAATATCCCGCAGTACTCAGGGTACCCGGCGCAGGAATCCGTCCTTACAACGGTGATATCAAAAACGCTTCGAAAGGTATTATTACACTCGAAATAGGTATTCATGGCATACCTGTAAATATGCCTCCTGATGTTTACAGCAACCTCGCGTCTGGTGCATTGAACGGGTACCAGTATTTCAATCTCGATAACCGCGACAAATATTACTACAAACGCGTTTATCTAGGCTGCGTGCGTGCGAACGACTTCCTGGAGAGCCTTCCCGAGTATGACGGCAAAACACTTGCCGTTACAGGTGGTAGCCAGGGCGGGGCGCTTTCCATTATCACAGCGGGATTGGATCCGCGCGTACAATATCTTGCGGCATTTTATCCCGCAATGAGCGATATGACCGGCTATCTTAAGAACCGCGCAGGGGGATGGCCGCATATTTTCGATAAGAACAACAGCATTTACAATAACAAAAAAGACAAAATAGAAACTATCGCCTACTACGATGTGGTGAATTTCGCGAAACGCGTAAAAGCAAAAGGGTTTTACAGCTGGGGGTTCAATGATAATGTGTGCCCCCCTACTTCTATGTATGCGTCGTATAATGTGATTAAAGCGCCGAAGCAGCTTTTACTTGCTGTTGAAACAGCACATTGGACGTATCCCGAGCAAATAGAGGAGGCTGAACAGTGGTTGCTGGATAATTTAAAATGATTTTGTTTTATTAATTATTGCGACCACTCAGTTGGAGTACGATCCCAGCGATGTTTTTTTAATTCATTTAAAAGATCCTGCGCTAACCCGTTTCCATCGGAAGTCGCAATATTCGCTTCCACATTCTTAATCTTCCGCATGCCGGGAATAATCGTCGCTACCTGCCTGTTCGATAAAATAAACCGCAGCGCCATTTCCGCCATCGTCATTCCTTTCGGAATTAACGGCTTCAGCGCATTCGCATGGTCAACACTCGACTTTAAATTTTCGGGAACAAAATAAGTATTGCGCCAATCTCCTTCCGGGAAAACTGTATTGTAATCGAGCGTGCCGGTAAGCGTTCCTTCATCAAAAGGCACGCGCGCAATAATCCCGATGTCGTGTTGTGAGCATATGGGAAACAGCTTGTCTTCCGGGTTCTGGTCAAATATGTTGTAGATCACCTGCACCGCAGAGAACAAACCGGTTTTAAGCGCCTGGATCCCATTTTCGGGTTCCCACCTGTTCACCGACACACCCCAATGTTTCACCTTACCCTGCTGCGTCAGTTTAGTTACAGCATTCTTCCATTCGTCCCTGTCGGCCCACGCATCTTCCCACACGTGAAACTGGAGGAGATCAATCGAATCAAGACCAAGGTTGGTTAAACTCTTTTCCGTGTACTCAATGATGTAATCTTCAGGAAAAACGTCTTCGAGTTTAAAATCGGGCTTCGAGGGCCATCTACGGTTCTTAGGAGGAATTTTAGTAGCCGCATAGAGCTTCTTAGCAGGATAGTTTTTAATAAGCTTACCCAGTACCTGCTCTGAGCGTCCTTCACCATATCCCCATGCTGTATCAAAAAAATTACATCCAAGATCAACTGCCCGGTGGAGCGCGTTGTTTACTTCCCTGTCATCAGAATCTTTCCATCCTGCCAAACCCCACATTCCATATCCCATTTCTGAAACCTGCCAGCCTGTTCGGCCAAATCTCCTGTATTGCATAGCTGTGCTTTTGTTTAAGGGTAAATTTAAGTAAAGCCAGCGCAGATTACGCAACCTTTCAGGGTCACTTCCCGTAAAAACATAGCATAACCCTTATATAAAAACAAAGCTATTTTATGAAGAAGCTTTTAGTACTTCTTGTGCTTACTGCCTCATTATCCTGCAGCAAGGATGAAGACAACGGAAACAATAACCCTCCCGATAATAACAATGGAGGTGGTAATGGCGGCGGCAACTGCGGAACATACCTGGGGTACCAGTTGTATAAAGACAGCGAGGGCTGCTATTACAATGGTCCCAATTACGCTAAAGTATATGTAGACGCGTCCAATTGTACGTGCGATTAATTATTGACTATTTATTCTCCATCCACTTTTTCGCCTCTTCAACAAGAACTGGAATAATGTCTTTTTTCCCTGCTTTGAATGCATGATCCGCCCCTTCTATTTCAACAAGTGTCGCGGTTTTTAATGACGAACAAACCTGTTCAATCAATTCCAATGTTGCGAGCTCATCGCGCGTTCCCTGGAGAAATAACATGGGCACAGCAATGTTCTTCAAATGATCCGCTCGTTCCGTTGCAGGCTTGCCCGCAGGATGAAGCGGGAATCCGAAGAAAATAATTCCCTTTACATCTTTGTCGGGCCTGGCAGCGAGAAATTGAGAACTCATCCGCCCGCCAAACGATTTGCCGGAAAGAAAAAGAGGAAGTTTCGGAAAAGATTTTTTCACTTCCACCACGGCGGCCTCTATCGTTTTATGGGCGACGGCCGGTAAATCAGGTCGACGTTTTTTCTGCTCGATAAAAGGGAAATTGAATCGCAGCGATGCAACACCGGAATCAGCAAGCGCCTTCGCAAGCGAAACCATAAAGCTATGGTTCATACCTGCACCCGCTCCATGAGCAAGTGTAACAATACATGCAGGATTTTCCGGAACAATATACTCAGCAGACACCCCGCCGGCAGATGGCGAAACGTTGAGAGCAAGTGGGCGCACCTCCATTATAAAGCCGGTTCGAGATTAATGTCCACGCGCAACGCTTTCAGTCCGCGAACTCCCTGCAATTCTTCCAGCTCCAAATTTTCAATACCCGGTTTCAGCAAATTTTTGCTTTGCAGGTAATAGATATACTCCTGGTATTCCTGCGCTTCACGCGGATTGGAATAAACTATCGCGATTTTTCCTGGCTGAGTTAATCTCTCTGTAGTGCCTTCTATGTGTACCTTATCGAGGCGCTTTTTCATTATCTCATAACGGATGTTATACGCGCCTTCCACATCAAAACGACGCTCATCTTTGCGGAAGCCGATTGAAATGGGTTGACTGTGTACCAATATCAGCTGCGTGGTTTGCAATGGCACTCTCAGCGATGGCAGCAGGTCGTATGTAATTCTTGCCACCTCCGCCATAGATTTCAATTGCCATAACCTCAGGTTCTGCAGGTACATCATATCAAACCGCGATTCGGGCGCAATGGATTGCCCGATGTAGATGGTATACTCAACGCCATCTGTTTTATATTTCTCGAAATAATGCGGAAACGATTCCTGGATGGTTTGCTCTTCGGCCACGATCGTTTTCAGCACCGCATTGTTGATCGTTTGCATCGTTTCTTCGTATTCATTACGGTTCGAATACAAAGCGCTTCCTTCCACGTTTACCTGCCGGAAATATTCTTTTATAATATCGTTCAGCGCAGGGTTCGTCTGCAGGTGACTGAACATTGAATTGAGATCGCGGTCGAAGAATTCGTTGATCCTCACTTCATCCTCGGCGGCGAGACCATCTTTCATCGATGTTCTGAAACTGGTCACCTTAAATTTCAGTCCGTCGAGCAACGGAAGTTTTACATGCTGCATCAATTTATCGAGCGTGCCTTCAATCAGGTTGAGATGACCATTCAAATCTTTCTGTATGGCCATTCTTCTTTCAACGGAAGAATTCCTGATATCAATAGCGCCGTACAGCGGATATACATCGTCAAAAACAACATTGCCACGAATTACTTTGCCATCGCTGGAACCTTTCTTCATTGAGTCCCACGCTGCTTCGGCGAACTTCCATTCCACTGCCGGTTGAAGGGCAGTGAAATTTTCCTTGATCATCTTTTCTATCTTCTCGTTGAATGCATTTCGCGTTTTAAGCAGAGCGAGCGACAAAAGCGGCATCGCCGGTTCCAGTCGCTTCAGCACCTCGAGGTCGAGCTGGTTGGGCACAGGTGACGCCAATTCGAGAAGACCCAGAATTCCATCTTCATCCCTGATAGGATAAATGATGTAGCTCCGCACGCCTTCTCTCCATAATCTTTTAAACACACGCAGCATGTTGGTGATCTCATCATCGAGAATGGTGAACGCCGTAGCCTCAGGATGTTCCTTCAGGAGCTCAATGCACGTATTGAAAGCTTCGATACTTTCTTCATTACCCGATTTCCAGTTTCTGCCAATCAGGCTATGATTAATACATGTATCATCCAGCACAAAACGGTTGTTCAGTTTCATGAACGGTGTGAAACCAACTTCCACTTCCGTTAAACCCACCAGGGCATGCACATTCTTCTTTACGTCGCTTACAATGTGTTCGTCACAGGCATCGTGACGCAGCAAAATCTTTTTTATTGCTTCAATAGATTCGGCGGTGGTAACATCTTCTGCGATCCACACACCAAATCCTTCAACACTAAATTTGTCGAGCGGCATGTTCTCGAGCTGTTTGTTCAGGTCGAGAATGCGGAATGTGTTAAGGCAAATGGCGCAATCCTCTATATTGGGTAGTTCGCCTTTTAATTTGATATCAACAAATCGCCTGTCGTACCTCAGTTTGAAGTACCGCCTCATACCTGTTTCAGTATCGGTTACCGGCACAACCAACGAAGTGTTTTCATTAAGTCGGATGTTATAAAACTTTTCGAGAACGTGTTCGTAAAAAAGAGCAGCCTGCAGTTTTTTCAGCGCTTCGCTTGTTTCGGATTCGGCCAACAGGAACTTGTCTTCCTCGGAATTCACAAAAAGATCACCAAACGATTTTGAATAATTGAAGATCGTGTAGTGATATGGCAGCGCGAGGGTAAATATCCGTTCCTTGTCGCTCACAAGTGGAAACAGTGAAGTAGTAAGCAGTTCAAGAAGGTCCTCATTGTCGTTAAGTACATTGGTATCTTCCAATGGTTTAAGAAGAGCAGGCTCTGCCTCGAATTTCTGCAGAAGGTATTTATAAAATCCAGTCCTTATATCAGAAGTATTCCCGATTTTCTGTTTTAAGTAATCAACGAAGGGGAGAAAGGAGATTTTGCTGTCGATAGGCATTTCCTCATCTTTCAGGCACTTGGCTGACGCGATTACTTTAACCTCTTTTAAGGGCCGGATAGAAGGAGCAATTTCTTCCAGCATGCGGTAAGTTTTTAAAAAGTAAAGTTACATGAATATCAATTAACCGGCCAGAAAGCGAATACTGACATTGTTGCATATTTAGTTAGATTTGTCGCCGTATGAAATACCGCTCACTGGGAAAAACAGGCGAACAACTGTCCGCCATCGGCCTGGGATGCATGGGAATGAGCTATGCATACGGCCCTACCAACGATACTGAGTCCATTGTCACACTCGAAGAAGCTATAAACATCGGCATCAATTTCTGGGATACCGCAGATATGTATGGCAACGGCGCCAATGAAAAGCTTATTTCGCAGGTGCTTGTGCCTAACCGGAAAAAAGTGTTTCTCGCGACAAAATTTGGCTTTGTATGGCGAAACGACGGTACCAACTATCTCGATCTCACCCCTTCGCGGATAAAATCTGCTGCCGAAGCGAGCCTTAAACGGCTTAAGACGGATGTGATAGACCTGTATTACGCGCACAGGATCGATCCTGCGATTCCTGTAGAAGACATGGTGGGCGCCATGGCCGACCTTGTAAAGGAAGGAAAAGTACGCTATCTCGGTTTGTCGGAAGCATCGGCCACATCGCTACAAAAAGCTCACGCTGTTCACCCGATAGCAGCCTTACAAAGCGAATATTCGTTGCTTACAAGAATTATAGAAAAAGATGTGCTACCGGTAGCCCGTGAACTCGGCATTACGATTGTTCCATACAGTCCCCTTGCACGCGGATTGATTACCGATACAATCAATACCGCCGAATTGGCAAAGGACGACTTCCGCCGAACCGTTCCACGTTTCAAGGAAGAACACTGGAAGAATAATCAACAACTGGTTGCCGATTTTGCAGCTTTCGCGGCACAAAAGAATTGTACACCTGCGCAGCTCGCGCTTGCATGGGTGCTTGCACAGGGTGATGACATCATACCCATTCCCGGTACCAAAAAAAGGAAGTATTTAATTGAGAATGCCGGAGCGGCAGATGTTCAGTTAAGTAAAAACGATCTTGAAAGAATCGACAACATTCTATCCAATCACCCCGATATTGGCGAACGCTACGGTGCCGGCGCCATGAAGCTTGTAAACAGATAAAAAATTATGCGTTATTGTACACTGCTGTTCGTTTTACTTTTTTCTTTCATTGCAAATGGGCAAAAGAAAAAGAAAAACGTTCCTGACCAAAACATTGTTCTCACCGAAAATCAAAGCAGCCGCTACTCAATTATTCTTCCGTCGCATCCCAATATGTACGAAGAAAAAGCAGCGACCATCCTGCAAAAATATCTCATGGAAATTTCCGGGGCAGCGCTGCCGGTTATTTCCGCTACACAACATCATTCTCCCTATGAAATTGTACTGGGACAAAACGAGAGACTCGATGAACTGCCGCTTAACATCAACTACCAGGCACTGAAAGACGATGGCTTTGTGATAAAAACCGATTCATCGCGGTTGATCATCGCAGGCGGAAGTGAAAAGGGAACGATGTATGGAGTGTATTCTTTCCTCGAAAAATATCTCGGCTGCAGGATGTACACGCCAGGTGTAAAAATTATTCCGTCGCAGCCTAACATAGTGCTGAATAAGATCAACGATCAGCAGGTTCCGGCTATAGGCTTCCGCGATACGCATTACCGCTCGACGTGGGATGCCGAGTACACCGATTGGCACAAACTCGATCATGCTCCCGACGGCGACCGCACCGACTGGGGAATGTGGGTGCATACCTTCAACGAACTTGTACTGCCTCAAACTTATTACCAGTCGCACCCGGAATATTTCGCGATGGTAAAGGGTAAAAGGCTGCCCACCCAGTTGTGTTTATCAAATCCCGCAGTCCTGGAAATAACCATCCAGAACCTCAGAAAAAAAATCGCCCAGAACCCGCAGGCGAAGTACTGGTCGGTGAGCCAGAACGACAACCGCGATTACTGCACATGTGATCTATGCCGGGCGGTTGATTCGGTTGAAGGCTCTCCATCTGGTTCAATTGTAAGCTTCGTAAATAAGGTGGCCGATCAGTTTCCGGAAAAAATGATTTCGACACTCGCCTATGAATATGGCAGGCACGCACCGAAAAATATCAAACCGCGCGACAACGTAAACATTATGCTGTGCAGCATCGAGGCTTTTCGCGACAGGCCGCTTACCCAGGACACCGCAAGCGCGGAATTTGTAAAAGATGTAAAAGATTGGGGAAGAATTTCGAAAGATATTATCGTTTGGGATTACGTTATACAGTTTAATCACCTGCTTAGTCCTTTTCCTAACCTGCAGGTACTTCAGCCAAACCTGCAATTTTTCGCGGAGAATGGTGTAAATGCAATGTTTGAGCAGGGAAACCGTGAAGTGGGTGGCGAATTCGCTGCTCTTCGTTCCTATCTCATCTCAAAGTTGATGTGGGATCCCTACCTGGACGTTGATTCGGTGATGAATGATTTCCTGTATGGTTATTATGGCGCCGCGGGCAAACCCATCAGGGAATATATCGACGTTATGCGCAACGAACTGCTGAAGAGCGGAATGCAACTCCGGATATTCGGTACGCCCGTTGACGCGGAAACAACTTATCTCACGCCCGCATTGATGGCGAAATACAATGCACTTTTCGATGAGGCAGAAAAACTCGTGAAAGATTCTGCTGTTATTCTCGAAAGAGTTCGCATTGCGCGTCTTCCGGTTATGTATGCAACGCTTGAGCAGGCGAAGAAACACTATGCAGGAGAGAATGGCTTATTTGTGAAGGTAAACGGCAAATGGGAGCCGCGCACCGATCTCAAAAACATGGTCGACGAGTTTACCGACCTGTGCATTCGCGAAGGTGTAACGCGCGTGAAAGAATGGAGCACCTCGCCCGAAGAGTATCGTTCCGCTATGTACAGGATTTACTCGCAGGGTATGAATGAACACCTCGCGTTCGGGAAAAAAATTACAATGAACAGCCCCGATACATCCGACATTAATCCATCTGAATTAGCCATGCTGACAGATGGCAAAAGAGGCAGTCATGATTACAACAATAACTGGGTGATATTTGAAGGAAAGGACCTTGATGTGGTAATAGACCTTGAAGAGGTGAAGAAGGTGAGAAAAATCGGATCGGGATACTACCAGCTTGGATTCTGGCTACGTCTGCTTCCTGTGAATGTTGAATATTATACTTCGAGGGATGGAAAGAAATTTGAGCAGGTTGCAGATATTAAGAATACGCTTCCGATAGACCAGTATGGTGGCTTTCTGCGCGAGTTTAACGCGGAGTTTCCTGCGCGCGAAGCACGGTATATAAAGGTTCATGCGCGGAGCATGGGCAACACACCGGGGTGGCATCCCGGCGCCGGCAGGCCAGCGAATATGTTGATCGATGAGATTGTAGTGGAGTGAGTTTGTTTGTCCGCTGATCCCTCGCTGCGCTCGGGATGACAACCCTTTCGCTTGTCATCCCGAACCGAGTTCTGCGAAGCAGAACGAGTGTGAGGGATCAGCTGAAATATCACTTAACTTTCACTCCCGCTTTATAAACAGAAAAAATCTTCCTGGTATTTTTTATATCCTGCATAGGATCCGCATCAAGCACAAGCAGATCCGCAACTTTTCCTGCCCCGATCGTTCCAAAATCCCTGAGCCCGAGCGCCTGCGCAGAGTTATTGGTCGCAATTGCAATAACATCTGACACGGGTACCCCGGCTTCACTCAGCAACTGCATTTCCAGGTGTTCTGCAAAACCCTGCGTTCTTATCGGAAACGCTCCTGAATCCGTTCCCAGCGCCACTTTAATTCCATAGTCAAAAATCTTTTTCGCATTCGCCATCGCGATCTTAAAAGCATTTTGATTTCTTGCATATGCGGGCGAATTTTTTGTATCGTTCTTATATTTTTCCGACGAAATCATTTCATACACGCCTGGCTCGAGTGATTCTTTAAAAAACGGATCATTGATCCATTCTGTTTCGCCGCCATAAGCATAAGCAAACTTATCGAGCGAGAGCGTCGGTATATACACTACATCCTTCGATTTCATCATCGCGAGAAGTGCATCATCCACAACAGAATCTCTTATGCTGTGTGCAAGAAAATCTATTCCATCAGCCACCAAACGACGCGCATCAGCGAGATAATAAACATGTGCCGCTACCTTCATATTCCTTTTATGCGCCTCATCAATGATGGCGTGGTAAACTTCCTCATTCATCTTCGGAACCGTTTTATTGAAATCATCCACCCAAATCTTTACAGTATTAATACCCAGCTTTGCAAGACTATCCATTTCAGCCGGTACCTGCGAGGCTGATGATGGACGATAAACCAAACCTTGTGTTGAAGATGGGTTAACGTTTGCCTGGGGTACATTAAATCCAAATCCGGCGGAAATCAACCTCGCGCCTTCGCCCGAGCCATTTCTAAGCGAATCGTACAAGCCGTTTTGAAAAAGTAACGGCCTGTCGGTTCCGAGCGCCTGCACATGCAGCACTCCATAAGAAGCATATTTCTTTAACTGCCTGATAATATTCTCACGCGTATAGTTTGCACCGCTTGCCGTAGTATCCTTCACCACACCAATATGCGCATGCGTGCACATAATCGCCGGCATTACAGTTTTGCCCGAGAGATCAACTTCTTCCGCGCCCTGCCCGGTTACACCGGCACCTACTTCCGCTATTCTTCCATTCTCAATAAGAATATTACCGTTCTCGATCACCGGCGTGCTGTCGCCCCTTAAAATCTTTGCATTCTTTAGCAGTACAGACCCTGTTTTTCCTTCTCTATTCTCATTTTGAGGAGAAGAACAGGAAACCAGGATGGCCAGGAGCAGGTAGAAGAAATTTTTCATCAGTAGATTTTTTACAGGCTATAAATTTAACTAATCACAACGAGCTCATGATCTGTTACAGATTTCAACGTAAAACTCACCCATCCTTTCGATACCTGCGATGAAACCCGCTGGTTCGAAACATGCAACTCCACTCTCCTTCCATTCACCCGCTGTGGCAAACGCACTTTAATAGTAAATGGCCCCACCGAAATAAATTCCTCAAGGGGCGCGCGCCATGTAGCCGCACTCGTAAGATTAACCACATGCATCACAAGCCTGCCCGGCTGGTGATACACATGCACATCAATCAATCCGGCGCCTTCAACCTCCAGCGAAATATCATCAACCATCATCCATCTCACAATATTTTCAATGAGATTGCCATGATCCGGAAGATTGTTTACCGCATACTGCCTGTCGATATCCGCCGGCATAAACACCACCCTGTCACGTACAATAATACCCGGAACATTTGTAACCGGGTCGCGCATCCAGGCCGTTTCAGGCGGGTATACCGGAAACTGCGGAATGTATGTCAACGGCACCTGCGCCCCGCTTTCCACTTTCAGCTGACGAAGCCAACCACCAAATGGAATGATCTCTGTTTCTTCAAATCCTTCCAGTATTTTATGCCGCTTCCCAACATCCTTGCCGAGCCTCAAATACGTATGGTACGCATTACCCGCAACTTTCGACTCCGGCTTTGAACCCTCATCTAAGAAATGTGCGCCAAAAATATCCGCAAGAGCAAAGTCGTCTCTCCTATCGCCCCATTCATCATACAGCGATGTTTCGCCTGTCGCTATAACCTTCCCGCCGTTTGAAACAAATTTCTTTACCGCGTTTACCTGTTCGTTCGACATGCTGCCAATATTCGGAAGTATCAGCAATTTCAGGTTTGGAGCGTCGCGTTCAATATGATCAATGTGTACCGGCAAATACGGAATCCTCGCGCGCATCAGCGCGTTGGTCATACCGCGCCATGGCTGTTCCACCAGTTCATTGGCACTATCTCTTCCAAAAAAATCTGTATTCTCCTGCGACCACACCACTCCGATATTCGCAACTGGCGTTCTGTTGATCAGGTACTGTTCATTGTCTTTATGCCATTTCATGACAGGCGCTGCAGTAGAATGCATGCGTTTGTCTTCGTGAAAAGCAGAAACATGGTGCCACCACGGTTGAATACCTCCTGCAAATCCGTTGAACATCCACATCCTTGCCTCCGGCTGTACCTTGCTCGCCAACCTGAAGTTTGTTCCGCCGCCATTCTGGTACATCGCCATACTCTCGGGTACAAGTTTATCCCATCCTAGCAATCCGTGAATCAGGTTACCGGTTTGCGCATTGTGTTGAAATCCTCCATCATTGCTTCGTGTTTGATCGTCGAGCATTAAAATATCGGCGCGTTTACATATCTCCTTATAATCCCTGAAATAAAGTCCCTGTCCCCTTATGGAACCGCTGTTCATACCTGCCCATGTACAATCGGGTCCACCCGCAGCTTTTGTTGTTTGATTATTCAGATCCCATATTTCAAGTCTTCTCCCATAGTTCCATTTTATCCATTGCCTGTACACGTTGTCGTTCCAGTTTTTTGCCGCAGGCAACTCATTACCTGTTTTCGCCCGAAAACTTTTCTGGCAATAGTTGCAGTAACAGATCGAATCGCGTGTAAGTCCGCTCCAACTGTTATCGGTAAAACCTTCGGGCTTGTAGAGCGTTGCGATTTCCGTTAATATGGATGGAATATGAGCGTCGTAGTATGGACTATTAATGCACGATAAGTAAAGTTCCCCCGCTTTGTATGGTTTCCCTTCCCTGTCAACCGAAAACCAACCGGGATACTGGTCATAAAATTCCTGGTGCGCACGATTTGAATCCATGCGCGCAAATACCGCGATGCCATCCTCGTGGGCAGCCTTACATAATTCACCAAAAAGATCGCGGCCCCTGAGGTACCGGGCCTCTTTATGAAAGGGAATTTTTGTAGGATAGTAGGCCACAATTCCACCCGCATTGATCACCACTCCTTTTGTTTCGGTTCTCTTCCACTGACCCCGCCACCATTCAATATCGTACCGTTCGGGATCGCGTTCCGTAATGTTAACCTGTCCCCACCTCGTTACGGTGCGGTACCAGGGTATTTTTGGCTCGTTTTGACCTAACACCGAAATCTCATTCAAAATCGGTTTCGCAGGATCGAATGAAGTGACAATAGCACCGGTCACCAGCGACTGTTTTATAAAATCGCGGCGCCCCTGCGAATGTTCGTGCCCTGTTTTCATATAAGCATAAATGTTAGATTAATATAAGTAGAATCCACTAACCGGTTGTTTTAGCGTGTTGACAGAACAGGAGACATTTCATTGTGAGCCTGCGGCTTATTAGCTTAGCAACAAACCTTATTACAGTTCATGAAAATTCCCCTGTTGCTGATCATTACCTTTTCAGCTTTCTCTCAACAAGCCCTTTCAAAAACATTTCCGGATATTATTTAAACACCAACGGCGATACTGTTCATTGCGAATTTAAATTCAAAGATTGGAACATTACGCCTCAGCTGCTCGAAGTGAGCGCGAATGGTAAATTTATTACCCTTACTCCTGTTGAAATTAAAGGCTTCGGGGTGTATGGTTATGGCGACTACATCAGCCGGGAAATAAATTACCATAGTGGAAATTACAGTCCCCTCAATGCCCCAGACGTCTTTTCCGACCTGGTTACTACCAGGCATTCATTTTTAAAAAGAGTGGCCCCGGGTAAATATGCTTTGTACGAACTTGTAGAATCATCGCACACGTATTTCTTCGTGGAAGAAGACGATTTAATTAAAGAACTGGTGTACCGGGTGAAGAAGGTGGGGATGGACATACTGGAAGATGACACGTACAAGAAGGAGATCTTCGCATATTTTTCGAAAGAGCGGCTTGGCGCTGAATACTCCACCGATATTACCAATCTCACATATAACAGCCGCAGCATCGTGCCCCTGTTCAGGAAACTGAACGAAAAAATTTCAGGTGTAAAGTATAAACCAGTGAGGCGCGATAAAACGGAGTTCGACGTATTCCTGGGAGCAGTAGATAACACGTTTCCTACTTCAATAGGTGGCCGCTACTCTGAAGCGAATAATAAGTTCGATGGATCAACTTCTGTTTCCGGCGGTGTTAGTGTCGTTTACTTTGCGCCCGGGCAGTTCAGAAGAGTGGCAATCGGCGCGTCATTGGCATACAACTCATACAACCGGGCGTTTATAAGGGAAGATTCTATCGTAAACTTTACCAGTATTTACAACAACCGGACAACGAAGTACGTCGAAGTGTTCAGTATGAAAAATCATCTTTTGATGCTTGATTTATTTGGAATGTACTTCGTGAATCCGCTGAATAAAGTAAAAGTGTATGTAAAAGGTGGCTTCAACACAAATATTGGTCTCAATTCCCGAAACGAGATATATGTAGATTACGCTTCAAGAACAACCGGCGTGCGGAACGGAACAATTGCTATAGACGATTCTGAGACAGGCCAGGTAATTATCGCGACCAGGAAACTGTATTTTAATATTCATGGTGGCCTGGGCCTGAATTCAGGTAAACACAAAGTGGAATTTAACTACTACACGCCGGGAGTAATGAATGTAAACCTGCTGTTTAAAGTGAAGATGATGAGTGTGTATTATTACTTCACACTATCTAAATAAAACGCCTGATCTTTACAGAAAGAAAATATTGAAGTCTCTCATTTGCGTTGAGCCCGGGCGTTTAGAATATGCTGAAAAACCGGCGCCTGTTATCACTCCAGGCAATGCCATAATTAAAATCAAACGCATCGGCATCTGTGGCACCGACCTTCACGCTTTCGAAGGCACTCAACCATACTTTCAATATCCGCGCGTTTTAGGACATGAACTCTCAGCGGAAATTGCCGACATCTCTCCGAACAACGGTTTCAAACCCGGAGACATCGTTACCATCATGCCTTACTTCTATTGCGGAAAATGTTACGCCTGCCGCAACGGCAAAACCAACTGCTGTGCAAACCTGAGAGTCGCGGGTGTACATACCGATGGTGGTTTCGCTGACTATTTTTCCG
Source organism: Chitinophagaceae bacterium (assembly GCA_016786745.1). Classification (GTDB taxonomy): domain Bacteria; phylum Bacteroidota; class Bacteroidia; order Chitinophagales; family Chitinophagaceae; genus Flavitalea. Next base: position 52,831 of record JAEUVS010000083.1, read on the forward strand.
TTCCTGAATATTCACTTATTCACGGTAACGGCCTGTCGCATGATCAGCTGGCGCTGGTTGAACCACTGGCCATCGGCGCGCATGGCATAAGGAGAGCAGCCGTTAAACACGGCGAAATTGTTTTGATTATCGGGGCCGGACCAATTGGAATGGCATTGATTGCCTTTGCAAAAATGACCGGGGCACGTGTGATGGTGATGGATGTAAATAAATTCAGACTCGATTTTTGTCGTGAGCAATTGAATGTTGAGGCGATCAACGCGGCCGATAAAACAGCCAGCCAGCAATTTGAGGATTTAACAAACGGTGAACTTGCTCATGTTGTAATTGATGCGACAGGTAATATCCGCGCTATCAACAACGCGTTCGGCTATATGTCGCACGGGGGACGATATATTTTGGTCGGATTACAGAAAGAAAATATTGTTTTTAGTCACCCTGATTTTCATAAAAAAGAAGGAACCCTGATGAGCAGCAGAAATGCTACGGTCGATGATTTTAATTATGTGATTGAAAGCATCGCTTCAGGAAAAATAGATCCGTTGAAATTTATTACGCATCGCGCGGCGTTCGGGCGGGTGAAAGAACAATTCGCAAACTGGTTGAACCCCGCGAATAACGTAATTAAAGCGGTGGTTGAGATTTAATGCTCTCGTCTTCGCGCCTCCGCCGATCCCTCGCCTTTGGCTCGGGATGACGGAATGATGTCTTCCCCGAACCGCTGATCCCTCGCCTTTAGCTCGGGATGACAGAATGATGTCTTCCCGAACCGCTGATCCTTCGCCTTTGGCTCGGGATGACAGAATGATGTCTTCCCGAACCGAGTTTCGCGAAGCGAAACGAGTGTGAGGGATCAGCAGAGAATCAACGCTTCAAAATCTTCACCAACTTCTTCGCCAAAATTTCATACCCCTTATCCGAAGGATGTAACCCATCATACGTAATATCCACCGCATCCGGCGGATACGGATACTGATCTTTGCCCGGATTAAACGCGATATTTACAAATTCCGGGTATTTATAATCCCTGTACGACTCTTTCCCTGGCTCACGCAGCCGCTTAAATTTCACAAGGTTCTTATAATCCATTCCCTTCGTATGAAACAAATCCACCACCGGGAAATTTTCAAACTTCGCTATTGAATCTACCGCTTTCGCAAACTGTTCCAGGGTCTGTCCGTTTTTCTCTTTATAAGAACCCCACGCATGATTATTCATGTTGCCCACCTGGACAAAATCCACACGTTTCATTGGAGTAATAAGAATAATCTTCGCCTGCGGATTTAACAACCGCAATTTCTTAACGATAATTCTGAATGAACCATACACTGTGTTGTTGCCTTCATCGTTTTTATAATCCTCCAGCGTACCAATGGGCCTCCCCTGCCACCAGTCGTTTGTTCCTAAAAAAATCGAATAAATATCTGCCTTTACGATTCCCAGCTTTTCAATTTCCTCTGCGATTTCGCCCGACGTCCATCCGTTATGCCCCTGGTTGACATACTTAATATGCGGCAGCTTTTCGGTGACCATCGTCATATAGCCTTTCGTAATGCGGCTATCTGTTCCATTGGCATGTTCGTTCAAATATGTGATCGAATCGCCGATAGCTACCCATGTTAATTGTTTCTCCTGGAACGATGTGCTTAAGATTAAAACAAAAAGAAGAAGTAAAATGTTTTTCAAAATGACCTACTTTAATAGCCGAAAATTAACTTGTTATGATGAGAAATAAAAATAAACGCAGAGAAGTTCTGAAAATGCTCTCGCTCGGCTCCGCTGCCGGGTTGTTCAGCGCAACGCCATTCACAGCAAAAGCAAAGCAACCCGAAATACCCGATTACAAAAAAGGCTTGCCGCCGGTGAAGATCAAAAATGTGAAAGCCATCGCTACGGCGCCGGATGGAATCAATCTCGTTGTAGTGAAAATTGAAACGACCGAACCGGGGTTATATGGACTGGGCTGCGCAACGTTCACCCAGCGCGCTGTTGCGGTTGTGTCGGCTATCAACGGATATATGAATGAGTTTTGTGTTGGGAAAGATGTTGATAATATCGAAGACATGTGGAACTCGTTTTATGTAAGTTCCTATTGGAGAAACGGACCCGTGCTTAACAACGCTATCAGCGGTCTCGACCAGGCTTTATGGGATATAAAAGGGAAAAGAGCGAACATGCCGGTGTACCAGTTGCTCGGTGGAAAAAGCAGGTTTGCGGTGGATTGTTATGCGCACGCTGATGGTCCTAATCCGGGTGCTGTTACAGAAAAAGTACAGGAGTTGATGTCGAAAGGCTTTCGCCATATACGCATTCAAATGGGTGGATATGGTGCAGTAGGCAGCGCTCAAAAGGCGCCTGATTTTAAAACAGCCGGTTTTGGCTACGGGAACGATAACTACATGAACGAAAACGCTTACTTAAAATCCGTTCCCAAACTTTTTGAAGCGGTAAGAAAAGCCTGTGGCGATGAAGTCGAATTGCTTCACGATATACATGAACGCGTTCAGCCGATGAATGCGATCAACATGATTAAACAACTGGAGGATTATCATCCATTTTTTATTGAAGATCCGTTTAGCCCTGAAAATATGGAATGGTTCAAGCAACTTCGCGCGAGCACCACCGTTCCAATAGCCATGGGCGAATTGTTTAACAACATCAATGAATTTAAGATGCCTATGGTTTGGCAGTGGTTCGATTTTATCCGTGTGCATGTGTCGCAGATTGGTGGTATCACCCCGGCGATGAAAATTGCGCGGTTGGGTGAATGGTTTAATGTGAGGACGGCGTTTCATGGTCCAGGGGATGTTTCGCCCGTTGGTCATTCCGCACACGCGCATCTTGACCTGCCGATCTGGAACTTTGGCATACAGGAGTCGGTTAATTTTTCTGAAAAACTGCAAACGATTTTTTCCGGTTGTCCCACTATGAAAGATGGATATATGTACGTGAATGAGGTGCCGGGTTTAGGTGTTGATGTGAATGAAAAGGAAGCCGCGAAGTACCCGATCGGTACGAAATCGAACTGGCAGGTTCGCAGGAATGACGGTACAATCATCAGGCCCTGACGGGTCAGCGGAGGCATAGCTGTTAACAATAAATTCATATTTTGATAAATTACTGATCACGCTATTGCGGCCACGTCTCGATATCTTTCGGGATATAATCTCAACTCATGAAAAACAGGGATCAGTGGACGCCGAGTAAATATGTATTTACAAAAAGAAAACTGAAAGCATCGAGAAACCCGAAAGAGGTAATGATTTCTTCGCGGTTAAGTGCGGATATGATCGCTGCATGCTATCAAAAACATATTCCGCTGCACGTCACCGGCCGGCTGCTCGATCTTGGCTGCGGAAAAGTGCCGCTTTTTGAAACTTATAAAAACTACATAACGGAAAATATATGCGTGGATTGGGGGAACTCACTTCACAAAAACCCGTACCTCGACTTCGAGGCAGATCTTAACAATGAAATAAATCTTCCCGGTGAATCTTTTGATACTGTAATTCTTTCGGACGTACTTGAACATATCCGTTACCCGGAAAAGTTAATGAAAGAAATTAACCGCCTGCTGAAGCCACATGGAAAACTGTTGATGAGCGTTCCGTTTTTCTATTGGCTGCACGAACAACCATACGACTACTTCCGTTATACGCGGCATGCGTTAGAGACGATAACGAAAGATGCCGGCCTAACGATTGTTTCTCTTGAGGAATATGGCGGGGCGCCCGAAGTGTTCACCGATATTTTTGCTAAAACCATTGTATCGCTGCGTTCCATCGGAAAACCGATCGCTTCCGCGGCACAGGGTTTTACTTCTGCTTTTGTAAGCACCCGTATCGGCCGGAGATATTCAGCCAAAACCCGCTCAAAATTTCCTCTCGGCTACTTCCTCATCGCGCAGAGGGTGTAGAAAATGAACGCCTGTATCAAAAGCGTACAAAAGAAACTTCGAGGTACTGTATTAACTTTATGAAGATCACGGCGCTATAAAACAGGCACATTTTCAGATACACAGATACCCATGCTCGCAGCCATCAAACAATTCTCGCGGTCACTGCTAAGGGACCGCCAGTTCTCTTTTCTTAACATCGCCGGCCTCTCAACGGGCCTCGCCTGTGCACTCCTGATTTTTTTCTGGGTAAAACATGAACGCAGCATCGACACCTTCAACGAAAACCACGATAGACTCTTCCAGGTAATGCGCACAATAGTGGAAGGAGATGGCGCACTGGATGCTTCAGAACACACCTCCGGCATCATGGCCTCATCCATGAAAAAAGAACTGCCCGAAATCGAATACGCAGTATCGGTTGCATCAGAAGAATACAAAGGATTAATAGGCACAGACAACAGGATGTTCAAAGCCGTACCGCGCTATGCAGGCAAGGATTTTTTCAAAATATTCTCCTACCCTTTAATAGAAGGCGACAAATCATCCGCCCTCGACGACCCGAAAGGTGTTCTACTCTCCGAACCACTCGCTATTTCACTTTTCAACACCACCACCGGCCTCACAGGCAAAACAGTAAAATGGAACACGGGCGACGAAATCAGCGGCGTATACAAAGTTACCGGCGTGTTTAAAATCCCCTCAAACTCATCAACAAATTTCGACGCCATTTTCTCTTTCGAGAACTTTTTCAACACGTTCAACAACAAATACGGCCTCGATCATTGGAACAGCAATAATCCATCAACATACATCACACTAAAACACGGCACAAACGTAGCCGCGTTCAATAAAAAAATCGCAAACTACACGCGCAGCAAATTACTTGAAGCGTACGGACCAGATATATTAAAATGGGAAGGCAGTGTGTTTTTGCAGAAATTCTCCGAAAGATACCTGTACAACCAGTATGAGAACGGAAAAATCGCCGGCGGAAGAATATCATACGTGCGCCTCTTTACTGTAATCGCCATCATCATTCTAATCATTGCCTGCATCAATTTCATGAACCTCGCAACCGCAAAGGCAACAATCAGCATCCGCGAATCGGGCATTAGAAAATTAGTCGGAGCCACAAGAGGCTCGCTCATCTTAAGGCACATCGGCGAGTCAACATTCATGGCATTCCTGGCATTAACCATCGCGTGCGTTATTGTCTACGCACTCATGCCACAATTCAGGATCATCACGGGAAAAGATCTTCATCCTGAATTCGACTTTCAAACCATCATATCGCTTACCGGCATCGCGCTCGCTACCGGAATACTTTCGGGAAGCTATCCAGCAATCTACCTTACCTCGTTCCGCCCATCAACAGTCTTAAAAAACTTCGTGCAGGTATCCGGCGGCCAATCGGCCATACGAAAAGGCCTCGTTGTATTTCAATTCACGTTATCGATTGTATTCATCATCGCGGTAATAGTAGTTTACCGCCAGATGAAACTCGTGCAGGAAAAAAACCTTGGATTCGACAAAGACAACGTCATCGCATTTACAACCGAGGGTAGAGTGAGAGACGAAATGCCGTCATTCTTAACTGAATTAAGAAAAATTCCAGGCGTGATAAAAGCATCAGGCATGGATGGCGACTTCACAGGCTACCACAGCGGTGGTGGAGGGGTTGACTGGGAAGGGAAAACGACAGCCATTGAATTCGATGGTGATTATGTAAACACTGATTGGCTCGAAACATTTGAAATACCTCTTGCAGCCGGCCGCGTCTTCAAAGAAGGTGTCGACAGCAACAACGCAGTGCTCTTTAACGAAACCGCCATCCGCATGATGGGATTAAAAGATCCTGTCGGCAAAAAGGTTGTAATGTGGGGCAAACCATGCACCATCATCGGCGTGATGAAAGATTTTCATTACGAATCACTCTATCATAAACCGGGTCCATACTTCGTGAGATATCAACCGGTCAACACGAATGTTGTCGCACGAATCCAGGCCGGTGCAGTCACGGCGACATTGCAAAGAATCAAAACCGCTTATGAAACATTCAATAACGGTGTAGCATTCGACTACAAATTTATCGACGACGACTTCAATAAACTTTATGCATCAGAGCAACGTGTGGCATCGTTATCGGGATACTTCGCATCACTGGCTGTATTGATTTCCTGCCTGGGTTTATTCGGACTCTCTGCATTTACAGCGCAAAAACGACAGAAAGAAATTGGCATCCGGAAAGTACTTGGCGCAACTGTACAAAACATAGCACTATTGCTTTCAGGGAATTTCTTAAAGTTAGTGACCCTTGCGTTGCTGATAGCGTTTCCCGCTGCATGGTGGATGATGAACCAATGGCTTACCGATTTTCAATATCGCATACAATTCGGCGCAGACATATTCATCTATGCAGGTACTGCTACGCTTTTAATTACCCTGTTTACAATAAGTTTCCAGGCGATTAAAGCATCGCTTGCGAATCCTGTAAAGAGTTTGAGAAATGAATAGTTAAAGACCCTGGTTAACAGCCAGAAAGGCAACTCACTTGTTAAACAAACCTTTTGCCGTATTCAAAAACCCACTCGCGCCGCCACCTGTGAACATAGCCTGTAAATCTTTAAAATCTACATCTCCGTCCTTATCCGCATCGAGGTTGCCAGCGCCAAATTTGCTTAGCAGGTTCTGAATATCCAATCCTCCTGTTTTACCTCCGCTGAGCTGATTAAAAATATCCTGGATGTTGAAGCTTTTGTCGCTCGGATCATTTGTCTTGCTTGCAAGCTGGCTCATTGCATTCGGTATAACCTGCGAGGCTACATCATTGGCATCTTTGGAATCGAGGCCGATATTATTTTGCAGCTGACGCGAATAGTTGTGCGTTGCCTCATCAACTATTCTCGAATCCGAACTACCACCTTTGAAATAGCCCAGCACATCATTCAGCCTGCCACCGGCCAGCGCATCTTTCAGGGTTTCCATTATTGAATTACCACCTTCCTGTATTGCAGTTTCGTTTTTCTCGTTAGGGATCGACGGGTTATTGGTAACTGCACTTCCCGCATTTTTCCTGATGAGGTCCATGATTTGGTCGAGCATATACAACAGATTTTTAGCAGTGACTAAATTAGATTACGATACGAAGATGAGGTATTTTCGGACAGTAAGTGTCCGAAAACGGACACCAATCTGCGAAAATATCAATGACCCTCACCGCAGTATACAGTGGCACGCAAATTGGCCTCTGCGTAACGTAATAGTCTGCAATATGTTAAAACACTTCATAAAGATTGCCTATCGTAATCTTCTGCGCCGGAAAGCTTATTCAATAATTAATATTACAGGGTTAGCGGTTGGCATCTCGTGCTGCCTGCTTATCACGTATTATGTGCAGCATGAATTGTCGTACGACAGGTACCATAAGAATGGCGACAGGATATACCGCGTAACGCAAACCTTCAGAACGCATCAGAAAGATGAAGTGCCGCCGCCTCCAACGCCCGAAGATTACCAGGTATGGGGATGTGCACCGCTGGGGCCCGCACTCAAAGCGGATTTTCCAGCTATAGAAAAAGTTGTTCAGTTTACAAGTCCCCTTGACCTGTTGCTTCAAACCGGTAACACAAGAATTCAGCAGGATAATATTTTGTGCATGGACTCCACCGCTTTCGAAGTGTTCAGCTGGAAAATGCTGGCCGGCAATCCACACACCGCGCTCGTGGCACCTAACTGTATTGTATTAACCAAAAGTATTGCAGAAAAGTTTTTCGGAAACACGGATCCGGTGGGGAAAAGCCTGGTGGTAAATAACGGAGAATCGTTTCTCGTTACAGGAGTCATGGAAGATGTGCCTTCTAATTCGCATTTCGATTTCAGCGCGCTTGTGTCGATGACCACTTTCAGAAAGTGGAGAGAAGAAATCTTCAACTGGTGGGGTTATGTTGATTTTTATACCTATTTCCTTTTAAAAGAGAACTCGGATATTTCGTCCATCACTGCGAACATTCCTGGTTTTTTGAAGCGGCACAATGCCGACGCAGGTTACACGATCGCTTTTGAAAAATTGCACGATGCATACTTATATTCATCAGCGGGTCGTCAGCCAGGCCCAACCGGTAGCCCGACCAATATTTACATTTTTGCATTGATCGCGTTGTTTATACTTGTTATTGCATGCATCAATTTCATGAATCTTTCAACAGCTCGTTCCATGGAAAGGGCAAAGGAAGTTGGCGTGCGAAAAGTGCTTGGAGCGGTACAGGGCGGACTGGTAAGACAGTTCCTTTCAGAGTCGGTTATTCTTTCGCTCATCGCGGCGACTATCGCAGTGGTGCTCGCTCATTTTGCCTTGCCGTTGGTAGGTGAGTTGTCCGGAAAAGATTTTACCCAAAGCAACCTTTTTTCGTGGCAGATGCTTTTATGGATCGCACTGTTCACAGTGATTACAGGGCTGTTTGCCGGCCTCTACCCTGCCTGGTTTCTTGCGCGGTTTAAGACAATGCTGGTGCTTAAAGGAGTCTTTCAAACAAGCGGCAAAGGAATCGCGCTGCGCAAGGTGTTGGTGATATTCCAGTTCACCATCTCAATGGCGTTGATCGCGGGCACGGGTATTATCTTTTCACAACTGCAACATTTGCGGAGCCATGAACTCGGTTTCAGAAAAGACCAGATGATGATCATTGATTTTGGCGGCGATTGGGACGTACAGAAAAAAATTGAAGTAGTTAAACGCGCCCTGCTCGATCATCCCGCTGTGGTATCCGCTACAGCATCGAGGGCAGTTCCGGGAGAATTTCTTCCGAATGCCTATACCGAAATACAATCGGCAGATGGTCAGATGAAAAGCAATGCCCCACTCCTGTATGAAATTGATTTTGATTTTATATCCACCTTCGAAATTCCCATTATCGCAGGCAGAGGATATTCCAGGGATTTTCCGGCAGACAGTAATCAGTCGATGGTGATCAACGAAGCAGCGGCCCGCCAGTTTGGGTATACTAATCCGGCTGATGCTGTTGGTAAGAAATTCTCCCAGTGGGGTCGCCAGGGTACAATCATCGGTGTGCTTAAAGACTTCAATTTCCGTTCACTGCATCTGCCTGTTGAACCTCTCACGCTTCGTTATGGTTATCCCGGCGAAACAAACAGAATTTCTCTCGTTGTTAAATCAGAGAATCTTCCCCGCACCATAAGCGATTTAAAAACGATTTGGGACAAAGTAGCTCCGCAGCGGCCTTTCCTTTACAGTTTCCTGGATGATTCATTTAACAGGCAGTATGAAGCTGATGCATACTTCGGAAGGGTGTTTAGTTTTTTTGCCGGCTTCGCGATTTTTATTGCATGCCTTGGATTGTTTGGCCTCGCTACGTTTACTGCTGAACAGCGTACTAAAGAGATCGGAATCAGGAAAGTTCTTGGTTCTTCTGTTGCCGGGATTGTAACGCTTATTTCCAAAGATTTTCTAAGGCTTGTGATAATTGCGATTGTCGTAGCGGTTCCTGTTACGTGGTGGGCGATGAATAAATGGCTTGATGATTTCGCATATCGCGTGCATATTGGGCCGGGGATTTTTTTATTGTCCGCGTTGGTGGCGATTGTGGTTGCGTTGATAACGATTAGCTGGCAATCGGTGAAGGCGGCGCTGGCCAATCCGGTAAATTCTTTGAGGAACGAATAGAAAACTTTACCTGATCAAGGTTACCGTTCCTCTTTTAAGAATCTTCCTGCCCAAATAATCCACGGCCTGCACCATCCAAACAAAAGTATCCGAGCCCAACGGCTTGCCATTATAAGATCCATCCCAGCCAAAACTATGCGTCGGTGGCGCATCAAACACCAGCTGCCCCCAACGGTTATACACCCGAAATAAATTTATTTTGGAAATGCCGGGCGCCACCACTTTGAAATAATCATTATTGCCATCATTATTCGGCGTAAACGCATTCGGCACATAAATTTCAGGACCGGTATTAAAAATAGCCACCCTCACCTGCGCCGAATCAATACATCCCGTTTCATTTGAAATACGCACTTTGTATGTATAATATCCTTCCGCCGGTGAAAATGCATATTGAGCAATAGGATCAGCAACATCATTTGATGTTAATCCAATTGACGGTATCCACTCATAAATAACTCCCCCGGAGGCTTTCATCTGCAAGGGCTGATTTACCACAACCGACGTGTCGTTTCCTGCAAACGCTATTATTTCCGGCTGCACCTTAACCATAACCGTATCTGTTCCCGGCTTATCGCATCCTTTCGTATCAAAAGCATATAACACATACGTAGTGGAAGACTGCGGTACCGACACCGGATCCAATGTACTGGCACGTTGCAAACTGAATTCAGGCGTCCACATAAATGTGCTTCCATCTGTCGTTCCATGTAATTGCGCATGGGTGTTAAAACAAATCGTTGTATCCGGTCCTGCGTTCGCGACTGGATATGGGATAGGCGTAACCGTTATACTCTCCGTAGCTGAACAATTGCTGATAAACGCCGTAAGCTGATACGTTGTAGCGCCCACCGGCGTCGCAATGGGGTCGCGAACGGTAGCGCTGTTCAGTGTGTTCGCCGGCGTCCACAAAAACCGCGTAGCGTCCGTCTTACTTTTTATTTCTACCGGGTCGCCTTCGCATGCCTTCATGTCGTCGCCCAAACTCAGCGTTACATGATCAACAACACGCACCGTAACCGAATCGCGGTTGAAGCATCCGTCGTCTTCCAAATCTACATAGTAGGTAGTCGTTTGCAGGGGACTTACAAAAGGGTTTGAAATATTCCGGTTGCTCAGTTGCCCCGTCGACGTCCACAGAAACGTTCCATTTCCCGAAGCTCTCAGCTGTAAATTATCAGGTGGACAAACCAGGGTGTCTTTAAATGCAAGCCCGACCGGAGGCTTGTCGTAAATATTTACGACTTTGGTGACCGTATCGCGGCAGCCCAAACTGTTTTCCGCGACGAGCGTCACTTCTTTATCGCCGGTCGTTCGATACTGGTATGTTGGATTTCGATCCGTAGAATTATCGTCGCCGTTTTGCAAATCGCCGAACTCCCATTTCCATGAAGTTATATCTGCCTGGTATGAAGTGCTGGTTTCATCCAAAAACTTTGTTTCCCTGATGATGCATGGAGCGGTAACATCGAAGTCGGGTACGAAGCCCGGGTAAACCCTTACCAACGATGTTGTGGAATCGGCGCACGCCTGTTGACGGTTAATCACCAGCCTTATTTTGTAAAGTCCTGAATCGCTGAATGTGAAAGAGGGTTCCGGTTTGGTGGACGAAAAGAGCCTGCTCCCGTTTCTATCCAAAAACTCCCAGTTATAAGTGCTGATGAGCGGACTGGTGGATTGATTTTTCGGGCTCAGCGTCATAGTGTTTCCGCAAAGCATGAATTCAGGAGGAAGAGCGGCGCCGGTAATTGAACACGGAGTAATATTTATCTGCAAATCCTTGCGCTGGATGGCTATCACCTGCCCGTTTCGTATTTCCTCCACGCAAACGGTTACCACATACTTGCCCGCATCGGGGGCTACGCCGGTGATGAGGCCTGTTGAAGGATCAATGGTAACATCGGGACCCAATGGCATCGTTCCGCTAAACCCCTGGCCATAAGGAACGCTGCCGTATGGTGGCGATGGTGGGGGCTCATTCCTTCCACCAAATCCACCGGGACCCGTGGAACGGTACGCATTGCAGAATGAATATCTCAGCTGGTCGCCATCGGCATCTTCTGCAGCAAAACTGTATTTGAAAACATTATTGGCGCAAACCGTTACAAGATCGGAACCGGTAAAATGTGCGCTGTTATTTGGATCGGTGGGAATATCGCCTGCGTAGGTTGCCCCCACCTGGTCGTAGTTGGGGATGAGGTTATCTATTCCATCAATGCGGAACATCACCTGCGTCGCAATAACATATGCGGCGTTTCCAGGCAGCGACACATGAAAGTTATAGTAGCCTACTTCGTAACAAACTGTTGGCGGGTTGATAATACATGGATCGTCGCTCACCTGGCTGAGTTCTTCTACGCGGTTAAGATTGACGCTGTAATCCTGGAAGCGCGACCCAGTGTTCTTGTAAAAAACAGAAAAAACCGTGGGGTTGTTAAACTGCCTGCCCGAATTGCACCGCATGAATATTCTTACGGTTACATCATACTCATACCTGCCATTCGACATGCCCGTAAACTTGTAAAACATTTCTCCGCCTGTAATATGATCTGCAACAGCATTCATCACACATCCCAGCATCAGGACTGTTATCAGCAGTATACGGTTCATGCGGTTAATTTCCTCATTCTAAATATACGTTTATTAAGTGTACAAGGTTGGGATTCCCAAAATGAAAAACGTGGAGATTTTGGTAACTTCATAGAACTATGAAGAAGGCGATATCCATCCATGTAAACGGCACCACTCACACGGTAAATGTCGATCCTTCTACACCCCTGTTATACGTGTTGCGAAATCAATTGGAACTTAATGGCCCAAAGTATGGATGCGGACTGCAACAATGCGGTGCATGCATGGTGCTTATTGATGGAAAGGCCCAGCCGAGTTGCATGTACCCTGTATCGGCCGTGAAGGAACAGAAAATTACTACGCTTGAGGGGCTCGGAAAAGAAGGGAAACTGCATCCTGTGCAGGAAGCATTTGTCAGTGAGCAGGCTGCGCAATGCGGCTATTGTTTAAACGGAATGGTAATGTCTGCGGTGTCGTTATTATCTGACAATCCTCACCCGGATGATGATGAAATCAGGGAAGGATTGCACCGCAATCTATGCCGCTGCGGTACACATTCCAGGATTATTAAAGCGGTTAAAAGGGCCTCGCTGTAAAAAGTTGTCTATGCTGAAAACGAATAGAAGAGAATTTTTAAAAACGTCGGGATGCCTCGTCATAGGTTTTTCCATCGGAAACATTTCTTCCGGACAAAACTCTTTTATTCCACAGGAACTTCCCCAAAGCATCAGGAGATACCCGGATATAAACGCATGGATCGAGGTGCTCGCCAATGGAAAAGTGAGAGTATTTACAGGCAAAGCCGAACTCGGCCAGGGTATCCGGACCGCTATTGCGCAGGTCGCAGCCGAAGAACTTGAATTGTCGATGGAGAATGTTGAAGTGGTGCTTGCCGATACATTGCGAACTCCCAACGAGGGATATACAGTTGGAAGCGGCTCGATTGAACAAAGCGCGATGGCCGTAAGATACGCATCGGCCGCGGCGAAAATGAAACTTCTTGAACTTGCATCCGATAAATTGAAAGTACCCGTTGATGAACTCGTTACAACTAACGGTAAGGTGTACACTAAGAATGGAAGGAACCCGATAACATTTTCAGAAATTCTTGATGGAAAGCAAATTTCAGGGCAGGTAAAAGAGCCTGTAAAGCTGAAAGCTAAATCTGAATACCGGCTCTCAGGCAAGCCTGTTCCGCGTGAAGATATTGGATGGATGGTTCGTGCGCACCAGAATTACCTGCACGACCTGCGTTTCCCGGGAATGGTTCATGCGCGCGTAGTGCGTCCACCCGTTTATGGTGCAAAATTGAAAACATTTGATGCCGGCTATGTTAAAAAGAAAGTACCAGGAGTTTTGAAAACAGTAAATGACGGAAATTTTCTCGCTGTAATTGCTACCGACGAATACGAAGCCATGCGGGCGCAGAAAGTGCTGGGTCAAAGCGCCACCTGGACGGAAGCGGCAAAAGTTCCCGCGACTGAAAAAGATTTGAAGGAATACATTCTTAAGCTGCCGGTTGAAACCGACCGCGTCCAGGAAAAGGGAAAAATAACATCCGAAGAGTTCACTCACACGGCCACATATTTCAAGCCCTATATCATGCACGGATCAACGGGGCCTTCTTGTTCGGTAGCGATATGGCACAATGAAAAATTGCATATCTGGTCGCACTCGCAGGGAATATATCCATTAAGAGAAGCGATAGCGCAGATGCTGCAGATGCCGGCCGACAAAATAGAAATTACAGGAGTACCAGGTTCAGGTTGCTACGGTCACAACGGCGCCGACGATGTGGCCGCAGAAGCGGCGATCATCGCCATGGCTTATCCAGGCAAACATGTACGCCTTCAATGGTCGAGAGAAGAAGAGCATGGTTGGGAACCCTATGGAAGCGCCATGGTGGTTAAAGTAGGTGCAACATTAGACGCGACTGGAAAAATACTTTACTGGAAGTACGACCTGTGGTCCGATTCGCATAGCTCGCGCCCGGGTGGCAGGGCGGAAAACCTGCTTCCGGCACGATATATAAAAAAAATGTTTACATCTTCATCGAAAGGATATATTGGTGGTGCCACAAGAAACTCGGAGCCGTATTATTCCATCCCTAACCAACAGGTAAACGCAAATTTTTTCAGGGGTCCACTGCGCGTGTCGGCACTGCGAAGCCTGGGTGCGTACGGAAACATTTTCGCGCTCGAAAGTTTTATGGATGAGCTGGCAGACAACGCAAAAAAAGATCCGTTCGACTTCCGCCTCATGCACCTCACCGACCAGCGTGCAAAAGATGTGGTGCAAAAACTGGGAGAGATGGTCAGCAACGTAAAACCGGGTGACGGCGAAGGATTGGGGATCGCATTTTCGAGGTATAAAAATTCCGCATCGTATTGCACCGTAGCAGCACTCGTGCATGTTGACACCACGGCAAAAACACTCCGGTTGAAAAAAATGTGGAGTGCGATAGACGCAGGCGAAGTAATAAATACCGACGGATTAAAAAATCAGACGGAAGGCGGCATGATCCAGGCCGCGAGCTGGACGCTGAAGGAGCACGTAAAATTCGATGGCACGAATATTTCGAGCACCGATTGGGGCACTTACCCGATACTTCGATTTTCTGAAACGCCCGAAGTGGAGGTCGAAATTATTCCTCGGCAAAACGAAGAAGTGATGGGCGCTGGCGAAGCCGCGCAGGGACCAGCAGGCGCAGCAATTGTAAATGCTATTTTCAGAGCCTGCGGAAAAAGAATCCGCGACCTTCCCGTTAAATTATTCCAGGATTAAAACCTCGCCTCACACTTCACGCATCACGATAAAAAAAGCATAACTTCAGGCACCAAAAATCTCTCCCATGCCAAAATATCAGCTGAAAATTAATGGAAAAAACCTTGAGGCCGATGTAGCTGCCGATACCCCGCTGCTATGGGTTCTTCGTGATCATCTTGGTTTGGTAGGCACCAAATACGGTTGCGGCATAGCGCAATGCGGCGCCTGCACAGTGCATATGAATGGCGTAGCCACCAGGTCGTGCATACTGCCCGTATCTGGCCTGGAGAACGCTGAGATCACAACAATCGAAGGTTTGTCAGAAAATGGCGACCATCCTGTTCAACAGGCATGGGAAGAAGTGGATGTTGCACAATGCGGGTATTGCCAGGCCGGCCAGATCATGACCGCCGCTTCACTACTCAAAAAAAATCCGAAACCGTCTGAAGCGGAAATTGTCCGCACGATGAACGGAAACATCTGCCGCTGCGGCGCCTACCATCGCATACGCGAGGCAGTGAAATTAGCAAGCACTAAAATCTGACTGTCATGACCAAATCAATCGATACAAGCAGGAGAAATTTTCTCAAATTAACATCTCTCACAGCCGGCGGCTTCATGATCGGATTCAACTGGATCACCAATGAAGTGAAAGCCGCATCTGTAATTGCGAAAAGCGCCGCTGCCGACGTGGGTTTCAACAGTTACCTGTCTATCGCCCCCGATGGACTCATCACACTCTTCTCTCCCAATCCTGAGCTAGGTCAGAACATTCTCACATCATTTCCAATGATCGTAGCGGAAGAACTGGATGCCGACTGGTCGAAAGTAAAAGTTGTACAGGCAGGCCTTGATACCGCGCGATTCGACAGGCAGGTTACCGGTGGTAGCGGAGCTGTTCCCCATTCCTGGAAATTATTAAGAACCGCGGGCGCTACAGCCCGTCACATGCTTATCGAAGCTGCAGCGAAACGATGGAACGTTCCCGCATCAGAATGCACTACGGAAAATAGTTTTGTAATTCACGCCGCGTCGAATAGAAAACTTTCTTACGGAGAACTTGCACAGGAAGCATGCACCATACCGGTGCCCGAAAATGTGAAGCTGAAAGACAGGAAAGACTTCAAAATAATTGGCACCGCTGTAAAAAATGTTGAGGCAAAAAATCTTTACACCGGCAAACCATTGTTCGGGTTAGACTTCTACCGGAAAGGCATGCTGTATGCAATGATACAGCGGCCTACGGCTTTCGGATTAAAAATAAAATCGGTTGATGCCGAAGAAGCGAAAAAAATGCCTGGCATCGTTAATGTTGTCACTTTTGGTAATAATGTTGCGGTGGTTGGTAATTCAACGTGGGAGGTGATGAAAGCGAGAAAGGTACTGAAAGTGGAATATGAGAAAGATGGAAGTCTCGAAAGCACCGACGATCACAACAAACTGTTTACGTCGTTGATGAATTCCGGGAAAGCAGACGTGCAACGAAAGGATGGCGACGTAGAAGCTGCATTTAAGAATGCGGCTAAAGTAATAAAAAGCGAATACCAGTGTCCGTTCCTTCCACATAGCCCGATGGAGCCGATGAACTTCTTTGCTGATGTTCGTGCAGATGGTATCGAGCTGATAGGGCCCACACAAACACCCGCAGCTACGAGAACCGCCGTTTCCAAGCTGCTGAATGTGCCTGAAGAAAAAATCACTGTGCAGATGACGAGGCTGGGTGGAGGTTTTGGAAGAAGGTTAAAAACTGACTATTCTGTTGAAGCCGCCGAACTATCGTCAATTATCAAGGCTCCCGTAAAGGTTACATGGCTGAAAGAAGACGACATGACCGGTGGAAGCTACCGCCCTGCGGTTCGCTACCGCTTCGAGGCCGCAATAGACGCAAAGGGAAATATGACGGGCTATAAATTACGCGGTGTCGGAATAAATGCGGGTAACTGCACAAGGCAGGATAATTTTCCTTCCGGCGCGGTAGACAACCTGCTGATAGAATCGATAGAACATGTGTCGCCGATTACTACCGGCGCATGGCGCGCTCCTATCACCAATTTCCTCGCGTATGCTGAACAATCGTTTCTTGATGAAGTAGCTTATGCTGTAAAGAAGGACCCCGTTCAGTTCAGGCTCGATCTCTTACAACGCGCGCGGACAAATCCTGTCGGGGACATCAGGTACGATATCGACCGGATGGAGGGTGTAACAAAGCTTGCTGCCGAAAAAGCAGGCTGGGGTAAAAAGAAGGGTGTTGCGCAGGGATTTGCCGTGTACTTTTCTCACCGTTCGTATGTAGCGCAGGTTTGTGAAGTAAAAATGGAAAACGGGAAACCTGCAGTTAAAAATATTATCGCAGCCGCCGATTGTGGCGAGGTGGTAAACCTGAGCGGCGCCCGGCAACAGGTGATGGGCGGAATTACTGACGGTTATGGACATGCGATGTTTGGAAAACTGTCGTTCACCAATGGCGAAACTGATCAGAAAAACTTCAATTCATACAGGCTGATACGTATGAGGGAAATACCGGAAATTGAAACACATTTTGTTGACAACGGTATTGATCCTACCGGTCTTGGCGAACCCGCGCTGCCACCAACCGGCGGTGCAGTGGCGAATGCCATCTTCAGGGCCACGGGGCAGCGTATAAGGGAGCAACCTTTTATCGAACATAGTGTGTTTACCGGTAAGAAGGTGAAGAGTACGATGAAAAATACGGAGATAAAATAATGGCTACCCGGATTTCAAAAAAATTTTAAAACGATTTCCAGCCGTTTTTCCCCATAAACCTGTCAGGGCTCCCCACACCTGTGAACCCGAATTTCGCGTATAAGCCATGCATATCACGCGTGGCAAGCAACCATTTTATATCTTTCAGAACAGGGTATTCAAGTATGTATTCAATCAGCACGCGCGAATACCCTTTCCCTCTCTCTTTTTCTGTTACAAAAACATCCGCGAGATATGCAAATGAGAAATAATCGGTAACCACACGTGCGAAACCTACCTGTTTCCCGTTGGCGAAAACGCCGAAACAAATGCTGTTCAAAATTCGTCCAGCCAAATTCTCCCTGGTTAAATTGATAGTCCAGTAAAGGTTTTTCAGGTTGTCGAAAATAAAATCAACATCCATTTCATTTTTATCAGTGCTTACATAAACGGGCCCTTTGTTTACCACTTTAGGTTTTTCGGCGAGTGATTTTTGAAGGATAATTTCAGAATGACCTACCGTTGCATAATTGTCGAACTCACCGACCTTCCTGTAACCGGCTCGTTCATAAAGTTTCCTGGCATCGTTGTTAAAGGAGGAAACTGCGATGAAAATTTTTCCATTTATTCCTCCATATTTCTCCTCCGCAAATTTTAATAAAGAGTTGCCGATTCCTTTTCTGCGGTAATCGGCATGCACGCCAAGTGATTTAATATATGGCTGAGGAAAGCAGTTCGTATGAACCACGCAGAATGCTATTACCTTCTCAGCGTCTTTTAAAATAAAAATATCCCGCGACCTGTCGAGAAACAGTTTGAGGCAATGATTGTAGTTTCTTTTCAGTGTTATCCAGGGATCACTTTCTGTCATCAGCCTGGCACATTGCTTAGCTTCTTCTATTGTTGTAAGAACTTCTATTTCCATCTTTATAAATAACCTTGGTTATGAAACAAAAAATGTTCTTTTTTATCTTTAGTCAAAGAAAGTCATTCTTTTAAAACAAAACGTTATATTGTCGCAACTGAAATGAACACCTCTCTCTCCCTCGAACTGATAGAAATGGCACAGCAGGATATACAACTGCGCAGTGAACTTGCCGCAGAAGGTTCGTTGTTTAATGGATACCATCCTAAGATGAAAGCGTTGCATGATAAAAACGCGGAACGACTTTCAGCGATAGTAGAACAATATGGATGGCCGGGAAAATCGAAAGTGGGCCCGGAAGCCGCGCATGCAGCCTGGTTAATTCTTCAGCACGCCATCGCACATCCCGCATTGCAGCGAAAGTGTTTTCCCCTGCTTGTCGAGCAGGTCGAAAAGAACGAAATGGAGCCTGTTGAACTCGCTATGCTCGAAGACAGGATCCATTGCTTTGAAGGTAAACCGCAACGTTTCGGTACTCAATTCGACTGGGATGAAAACTCGCAGATGAGCCCGTTGCCCGTAGATGATGAACGGCTGGTGGAAGAAAGAAGGAAAAAAATTGGCCTCGCACCTCTTGCCGAAGCTATCGGGGAAAAAAGAAAGGAAGTTGCACAAAGCGGCGAGCTTCCACCCACAAACTACCAGCAGTATGTGATCGAAAAAAATGAGTGGCTGAGAGCCAATGGCTGGAGAAATTAAATTTCGTCGGAGATATATACCATCAATCTCCTGTTTCCCAAATAAGTAATATTGTCTGAAGCGTTGTTCAGAAAGAAATGCTGGAAAACGGTTTTGTCAATCGCTTCAACATTTTTGCGCGTTTCTTCCGTTAGCGCCTGTAGAAATAGTGGGTAAACATCTTTCTTCATTATACCATAGTAGCGCGACGAAGCGCTCTGCATCTGGAACAGGCAATAACTGCCCTTCGGTAATTTGTCCTCCATCTTCTCCACCTCATTCTGAGGCATATTAATAAAAAAGTAGATCATAGTAATTCGCAACTGGCCCCGGTATTATGCTAAGGAACTCGTTCCAGCGTCTAATTTAATATCAACTTTGTAAACACAGTAAAATAAAATTTATATGGGCCACAGTCGTCACAGGGCGACCAAATCCTTTAAAATCACTTATCTTAATTGAAATTTTGATTTTAAAAATGAACCGTTTCATCCCCCTTCTCTTCGCGCTGTTCGCCTCCATTTCCGCCTTCTCCCAAACCGAAAAACTCCGCATCATTGTAATCGGGGCTCACCCCGACGACTGCGACCTCGATGCCGGGGGAACGGCGATACTTTTCTCAAAAATGGGACACGCCGTAAAATTTGTGGCCGTTACGAACGGCGATGCCGGTCACCAGAAAATGAAAGGTGCGGCGCTCGCGAAACGCAGGCTCGGAGAGGCTAAAGAAGCAGGGCGGCGTTTTGGCGTTGAATACGACGTTCTCAACAACCACGACGGCCAGCTCGAACCTACGCTTGATGTCCGCCTGCAGGTGATCCGCAAAATCAGGGAATGGAACGCAGATGTGGTGATCGCCCCACGACCGAACGACTACCACCCCGACCATCGTTATACCGGCGTGCTGGTACAGGATGCGGCTTTTATGGTTACGGTTCCTAATATTGCTCCCGAAACGCCGGCGCTCAGCAAGAACCCTGTTTTCCTTTATTCGCAGGACCGGTTCCAACGGCCAAATCCTTTCCGCCCGGATATAGCAGTCGATATTACTTCCGTGTACGATCAGAAGGTGCATGCCCTCGATGCGCACGTATCACAGGTGTATGAATGGCTTCCGTGGATAGGCCACTATTCCGAAAAAGTACCTGCCGACACCACACAAAGAAAAAAATGGCTGCACGAATTCCAGGCCGGCGAAATTATTCCCGAGGTGCGCCAATCGCTTGAAAAATGGTACGGGAAAGAGCATGCGGCCAACGTGAAATATGCAGAAGCCTTCGAAGTGTGCGAATATGGAGCCCAGCCTGATGAGGCCAGGCGCAAACAACTGTTTCCAATGCTTGGTACTAAATGAGATTTTTTCTAATTATTTTCTTCGCAGCTCAAACGTTATCCGCACAGGATATCACCCGCGGCGACACATCGATACGTAAAATATCCATTGTATTCACCGGTGATTCATTTGCGGATGGCGGCAATTTCATCCGGCAAACATTAAACAGGAAAAATGTAAAAGGATCTTTCTTTCTGACGGGGAATTTTTACAGGAATAAAAATCTTCACCGCCTGGTTGAAAGTTTAAAAAAAGACGGTCATTACCTGGGCTCACACTCCGACAAACATCTGCTGTACTGCGATTGGGAAAAGCGCGACAGCCTTCTTGTAACCCGCGAAGAATTTTTTAACGATCTTGAAAATTCGTACAAAGAATTAAACAAATTCAGCGTCACGAAAAACAACGCGAGGTATTTTTTACCGCCATTCGAATGGTATAACGATTCAATCACGAAATGGACATGCGAAGCGGGTCTGCAACTGATCAATTTCACGCCCGGCTCAAGATCAACAGCCGACTATACGTACCCGGAAATGGGTAATCGTTATGTTGCAAGTGATGTAATTTTTAAATCTATCACCGACTTCGAAGAGAAGTCGCCATCTGGCATGAATGGCTTTATACTATTGGTTCACATCGGCACCGATCCGCGACGCACGGATAAATTCTATAAGCATTTACCACGGTTAATTGATTTGCTCAGGAAAAAAGGCTACACTTTTGTGCGTGTTGACGAACTGCTCACTACAAACTGTTTATCCAGTTTTTAAATTCCGGCGCAGTAATCTGGCTTACTACGATTGGCTCTTTTAAAAAATTGTTTTTCACCAGGTTCACCTCTATCTTCGAATACTCAATCGATTTGAACTCCTGCACGGCGTTGATATTAAGAATTATCTGGCGCGACACCCTGAAGAATAGCTTCCTGTCGAGTTGCTGTTCAATTTCGCTCAGCGTTGAATCTACGGTGTACCTGTCGCCTGAAAAATCCACCGCGAATATGAGTTTCATCTCCGAATAGATGAAAGCTATGTTTTTAATCGGTATTGAAATCCTCGAAAACCCTTTTTTCACTATGAGCCGCTCCTTGTGAGGAACGATGCCACCAGTTTTACCGGAATGTTTATAGTAGTTGATGATGTCTTTGTACTTGTCAATCGCTTTGGTAAGCTGTTCTTTTTGTATCGGTTTTAAAATATAGCTGATACTATTCGCTTTGAAAGAATCAATCAGGAAATCATCATAAGCAGTAATAAAAATAACCGGGCAGGTGATGCGCATTTCATCGAACACCTGAAGCGATTTGCCGTCCTGCAGCTGGATGTCGAGCAACATCAGGTCCGGTTCCTCGTGAGCAGACAACCAGCTTTTTAATTCCTTTACACTTTTAACCGTATCAATTGATGAATACTTTACGCCGGCCTCTTCAAGCGTATTGATGAGGTGTTTGGCGGCAAGCTTTTCGTCTTCAGCAATCAATATTTTCATTGCAGTTATATTTCCATTTCAACAATCAGCATTGAACTCGTTCCAGGATTTTCAATAAATGCCACGGACCAATGCTCATCCTTCATCTTCTTCAACATTTTCCTGAAACCCGCTTCCAGCGTAGATGGCAACAGTACGCCCAACGAGTTCAACGGATAGCACCTTATCACCAGGCGGTTATTCGAACGCGCTTCCGATGTTAAACTAAACAAAAACTGGGGGTTCTCTGTTAATTTCCACGTCAGGTACAAACTGAAAAGTTCCATTAGCGCAAAAGCCTTATCCATCGGAATTTTGAGCGAAGGATCGAAAATCTCCTGGTAAATCTTTTTTTCGTCCCGGCCGGGAATAACTATCACCTTATCAAAATAATCGTGAAAATCTTTCAGCGATATGTTCTCGCGTTGAACCAGTTCACGCATGCGGGTAAGGCCCGCGTTCGCGTACAAAAAGTTAAGATCACCTGAGTCGAGATTATGATGCTGGTAATGCGTCTGGCTGATGTCAGTAAGATGTCGTTGCACGTTTTCGAGAGAACTGATAATCTGGCTATTCTTTCTTTTTACATTTCTTCCAAACTCATCGATTGTTTTTGTTTGAATATACTTTTGATAGAGCCTGTTTAAAAAGTTCAGAAAAAGTAATACGAAAGCCGCGAGCGCCGAAAGTACGATCAGTTGGAACCACCACTCTCCCTGTAAAGGCTTTTTTATAGTGAATGCTACAAACGCTTTGGGTGACACGTAATCCTTAACCCGCGCATACACGGTAAACTTATAATCACCGGGCGGAAGCTGGTGAAATTCTACAGGTGCATCTTCGTAAACGGTTTTCCAGGCGCTGTCAACTGTTCCGGTGAGGCGGTAATGATACTCGAGTGTGCCCGCCGCCCTTTGCGAAACTCCTTTGAAGTCGATCCTGATTTCGTTGTTTGAATAAGGTATCTTTTGAGAAAGAAAAATTTCCTGGTTTTGTCCATCGAACGGATACACTGCTTTGTCATCACCTGAAGCTGTAAGCGAGCTGATGTGTACAAAGCCCCTGGCGAGCGTTGCCGTGTTATCCTTTCCATGATAATACAGGAACAGGCCACTGGTTGTTGCAACAGATATCATATCATCCGAAAGACGCAACAATCCCTGTTTCCGGCATTCAGAATTAAACATGCCCTCATTCTCATTAAATATTCTCACCTTCCCGCTGCGCAGATCCACCTGTGCGAGTCCATAATTGGTACCCGCATATAATTTACCCCGTTCCGTAAGCAGGCAGTTTACCACGTTTGAATTCAATCCATTTCCTTTATACAACCGCGATACAAATTTTCTGCTCGAGTCATAAAAGAAAACTCCCTGCCCGATGGTGCTGATAATGATCCTGCCGTCATAGTTCAGAATCTGCGTTATCTCCGATTGCACCTCGGGAAATACATTCTGCCTGGTTGTTTTGAAATTGCTGTCTATTATGTCCGTCTGCCCGATCGACGACATGTGATAAAGCGTTTCACCGGCAAGCCTGATCATGTTCATATTCCTTTCGCTGGCTTTTAAGAGCCTGAACCGGTCGTCGTACAAAAAGCTTGAGCCATCCTGAGCCTGCACTAAAAACCGACCGCAATACCTGATGATGTTATCAACCGGGGCATCTCTTTCTTTCAATGGTATGCGGTAAATTTTTGTTGATCCATCTTCTAATTTCCACAGACCTTCATCAAGGCAGCCCAGATAGCTTGTTTTACCAACATGACAAATCGTAGTGATATAATTCAGCCCCGGCGCCTCCCTTTGCATCGCCGTAACATATTGCAGGGGAACAAGCGCTTTATCCTTCAATAGAAATGGCCCTGAGCCCCAGGTACCGACCACAGCAGTTCTGTCGTCTATAGTAGCTGACGAATAAATATTTTTAAACTCGGCGTTACCAACAGGCGGCACATTGAAGAGCGCTTCGTTGCTTAATTTATACACGCCATAATATGTGGACCCTACCCACAGGTTATTTTCCCTGTCGCGCGTGATCACACTCACAGAATGATCGCCAAAACCGTTTTGCTTATTAAACCGTACGCTTGAATCTAAATTAACGAGCTTAACCAACCCGCGCGTGGCGCCAACCCATGTTACTGAATCCCTGTCTTCGTATACAAAGGTGCCGGCACCGGTTCCCATCGTGAAGAATTTGGGGTATTTCTGCTGAAACCAGCCCAGGGTATCGCCGTCGATATACAGCGTTCCGAAATTTGAAACAAAATAAGGATCGCCGTGCGTCTTGCTATTGAGTCGTATAAACCCAAAAGAATTACTGTACACCCTGTCGATGAATTCCGGTTTCAAAAATTCTTTTATCGTTCCGTTACTCACCCTGAACACTTTCTGGTTGTCCGTTACCACCCATAAATTGCCATGAATATCGAAGCAGATGAATTGCGCATTTTTTTCCAGTTCGCCGTTGATCGTTACTTTTTTGATTACCTGCCCGGAATCAATCTGGTATATATTGCTATTGCAGATGAAATAGATAAGATTGCCGTAAGTAACCAGGCTCGACGTTCTTGCATGTATGGTATCTTTCGGTTGAAATACTGTTTTGAACTCATGATCGTAACGCAGCAGCCCGTTTGCCGTAGCGATCCAGACGAGCCCGGTAGAATCACAAAGAATGCTCAGGATGTTCAGGCTTTGAAGTACCCGCTGATCGTCGAAATTGGTGAACTTGCTACCGTCGAATATGGAAATACCGCCCTGGGTGCCTATCCATATATTACCTAATTTATCCTGCGCGATATCTGTTATATTCGATTGCACCAGTCCGTTACTGGTCGTATAATTTACAAACGGATATCGCTGCGCCTGTGTGCCGCCCGCAATGAGAGCAACTAAGAGGAAGGACAGGAATATTTTCATAACTGGCTGTGCCCTACCGTTCATCCAATTACGGCACCACACCAATTTATAAAAAACGAAATTACCTGTGGCCGAAATGCAGACTTTTGTTCCGAAATATGAAAAAATACCACCGAACTATTTAAAACACACTTCGAACCAGCGCTAACATGCGAAAACTGCTCTTCAGCGAATATATTTATTACGTTACGGTCTCCGCGTTGATCAATTGCCTGCTTGTCATAATGATAGCGGGCAACCTGTTCAATGTTGGCTCACTCGTTATCCTTTATGCCGCCATGTTGGTGACCTGCACGATCCAGTTTATCCTTGCCGACATGCTTCGCCCCATAAGCGGCGTATTACAACTGGTTACCGTTTACGCCCTCTCGTATATCGTTACGTTTCTTACTTTGCTACTCATCTTTAATACCATCTTTTTTACTGGGGAATCTATCGGCCGGATCGCACTCATCAGCTGCATAAGCCTGCCGTTTCAACTCAGTGTTATCTATTTCAATAAATATTACCTGCAGTCGAAAGTTGTAAAAGAAAAGGAGCAGCAAATCGCCGGGTTCAGCACGCGGCAAAAGGCTAAGGAGATCGAGGTGTTAAAACAGCAGATAGACCCGCATTTTATCTTCAACTCATTCAACACGCTTTCTTTCCTCATTGGAGAAGACAGTAACCGTGCGAAAGCTTTCTCAGACAAACTGGCGAATGTGTACCGCTATATTATTTTCAATGGAAACAAAAACCTGATAGGACTGGCGGAGGAACTCGAATTTGCGAAGAATTACTCATACCTGCAGGAAATCCGGCACTCGAATGAAGTTGAAGTCGTTTTTAGTAACTTTTCTAAAGTAGACAATATTCTAATTATACCGGTTTCTATTCAACTGCTTATAGAAAACGCTATAAAACATAATGAATTCAGCGAAGCAACTCCACTAATCATCAATGTGACGCTCCAGGAGAAGCATATAAGTGTGGAGAATAATAAACGGTTAAAAATCACCAACACCCCGGTAAGCAGCAAAATCGGGCTGATTAATTTAAGAGAGCGATGCAACCTGATTATGCATAACGAACTTGTCGTTATCGATTCGCCCTCCACTTTTACTGTTCAGCTTCCCGTGCACAGGCATTAATCTGCATAGTTCAGCCAGTTAAATTAATACTTCGGTAAAACAGAGCCGCACCTGGTACAGCGGTAGTCGCAGGCTTTTTGTCTAAGCAGGTTTATTCATCATTTAAGAGAGTGTTATGAGAAAACTTATTTCCAATTTCTTATGCTGCCTGCTCTTCTACGCAGCTTATTCCCAGAAAACAGAAATCAATGGCAAAGTCACCGATTCAACGGGTAACGGGCTTGCCAATGTTTCCATCAAGGAACGAAACAGTAACAACGGTACGGTTTCGGACCTCAACGGAAATTTCAGATTGATGACGGCACCGGGCACACCCCTCGAGATTTCGATGGTCGGCTACCTGCCCACGGTTGTCAATGCATCAAACAACCTGAGCATCACCCTGCTTGCCGGCGGCTCCTCGCTCGACGAAGTTATCGTTACCGCTTTAGGCATACGGCGCGACAAACGCAACCTAACCTACGCCGCACAGGAGGTGAAAGGCGAAACCCTCCAGCAGGCGAGGCAGGAGAACATCGTGAACGCGCTTGCAGGAAAAGTTGCCGGCGTACAAATCAGCAACTCGTCGGGTCAGCCGGGAAGCTCATCAAGGATCGTGATTCGCGGTATCACCTCGCTCAATGGCGAAAACCAGGCGCTATTTGTAATTGATGGGATCCCGATGGACAACACCGAAGCCGGTGTGATAGACGCGACAAACCAGGGACCCGATAATGCCGCGTTAAATTCGGGATCGACTTCAAACAGGGCAATAGACCTAGATCCTAATATTATCGAGAGTGTAACCGTACTTAAAGGAGCTGCGGCAACTGCCTTATATGGCTCCTCCGCTGCAAGAGGTGCAATTGTTATCACCACTAAAACCGGGTCGCGTTCGCGTCGTCCCCAGGTTACGCTCGGAACGAACTACGGCTTTAACACGGCAATTCTCGCAGAGTTCCAGGATAAATACGCACAGGGTACCAATTTCGAATACGTTGATGGTAATAACGGTCAATTTGCTTCAACATCGTGGGGACCATTGATCGACACGCTTCGCGTGAACGGACAACCGGTAAAAAAACACGATCCGAGAAAGGAATTCTTTCGCACCGGTCACGTTACCGATAACAATGTCAGCGTAAGCGGCTCTACCGACCAGTCTAAATACCTTATTTCCTATGCGTTTTTACGGAACGATGGAATTGTTCCAAATTCACTGTTTCAGCGTCACTCGTTGTTTGGGAAATTCACTAACCAGATTACAAAAAATCTCAGCGCAACGATCCAGCTCAATTATATCAACACGTTCAACGACCGTATGGCCGAAGGAAACGGTTTAACCAACCCGCTGTGGACGATTTTCGCGGCCCCTATTTCCTGGGAACCTTTCCCGACCACCAACCCCGACGGGTCGCAAAGATTATACAGGGTGGCGCGCAACAATCCATATTTTCTGTTAGACAATGTGAAAACAACGTCAACGGTTAACCGCTTTTTGCCTATCGCTACGTTAACATATACGCCGTTGTCGTGGTTGTCTGTAACGGAAAGAATTGGCGCCGATATCTATACCGACCAGCAGCATTATCATGAGTCAAATAAAATTGTAGGGGGATTATTTGTGGGAAACGGGGGCGTGTCTAACCGGCTGCAAACGTTCAGGCAATTCAACCACGACCTGATGATTGAAGCGAAGAAGAACCTGACCGATAAGCTCTATACTTCGTTCCTCGTTGGTAACAATATTTTATCGCAATACTCACAATACTATACACAAACAGCTTTTGGATTATCGATAGATAATTATTACAACATTAACAACGGCGCTGTTTCATCAGTGAGCGATGTGTATTCACTGAACAGGAAAGTGGGCTTCTATGCGCAGTTGAATGCCGAATACAACAAGATGTTTGTATTGGGACTTACCGGCCGCTACGACGGAACATCTGTGCTGGCGCAGGGAAACAACTATTACCCTTATGGATCAGCCGCAGTTGGTTTTATTTTCAGTGAATTGCTCAATGAAAGATTTAATGCGTTGAATTTCGGAAAGGTTCGCGTTTCGTATTCGATTGTGGGCAATGACAACGTATCACCATACCTGCTTACGACTCCTTTTGTACCGGCAGGCCAGGTAAATAATATCGCGTTTCCCTTTAACGGCCAATCCGGTTTTCTGCTCAGCCCAACATTGGGAAGTGAAAACCTGAAAAACGAAACGTTGAAAGAGTTTGAAACAGGTCTCGAACTACGGATGTTTAACAACCGGCTGTCGTTCGACGGTTCATATTTCATACGCAAAACATCAGACCTGCTCACGCTTACTCCCCTTGCGCCCTCTTCAGGATTCTTTGAGGCTATACTCAATGCGGGAAGCCTGGAAGACAAAGGATTTGAACTACTACTTGGTGCAACACCCGTTAAATCGAGGAATTTCGGCTGGGATATTTCAATCAACTTTACGCGCATACGCAATAAGGTTACAGAACTCGGTGAGGGTATCGACAAAATTCAGTTCGGTGGCTTTGGTGGCGGTGGCGGAACATATGCCTTCAAAGACATGCCCTATAACATGATCTTTGGTTCCATGTATGAGAGAGACGCGAATGGGGAAATAGTAGTTGACGACGGCGGATTGCCCATTATCGCCGATCAGAATGGAATTATTGGCAATACAAATCCCGATTTCAACGCCGGCATGTCGAACACTTTTACCTATAAGGCATTCTCGCTCGGCTTCGTGTTCGACTGGAAGCAAGGTGGAGATATTTTCAGTCTCGACAACCACTACAACTGGTTCTATGGAACGCCGAAAGCTACTGAGAACAGGGAACCATTCATTGTAAAAGGTGTGAAAGCCAGCGACGGAAAAGAAAACGATATTTTCATTTCAGCGGAGGATTATTATAAAGGCGTAAGTGAAATTGATGAAGCATGTATCGAAGATGGCACGTACATCAAACTGCGATCGCTGTCGTTGTCATACAACTGGAATCCGCAGTCGGGCAGACTTCCATTTAAGAATGTGTCGTTCACTGTTTCGGGCAACAACCTGTGGATTTATAAGCCGCACTTTACCGGTTCGGATCCCGAGCAAAACATTGTTGGCGCGGGCAATGGGCAGGGCATCGTCAACTACCTGATCCCCACGAGCCGTTCGGTAAATCTTGGACTGCGTGTAACCTTTTAATTAATGATCAACTATTGAAAAATGAAGAAAATAATATATAGTCTCGCCGCGATTTTAACGTTGCTGCAGATTGAGGGATGTAAAAAATTTCTTGATGTAAACAGCGATCCGAACAACCCGACGGACGTGTCGGAAGCGCTCGTACTTGCACCTGTTGAAACGATTATCGCTACTAATATAACCGCCGGCAGTTTCTCGCTCCAGAACATCAACGGTCCCGCGATCATCACTTCTTACTGGATGCAGGAGCTGTCGCTTAATCAACCGCAGCCGCAGATTGATGGTTATAAACTCACAACAGACGACGTGGATCCTATCTGGTTCACATTGTATTCAGGCGCGCTGCAAAACCTGGATATTATAAATAGAAAAGCGGTGGCCACAGGCAATCATGCTTATGGCGCAATCGCGAAAGTACTTACCGCGTACACGCTCGGAGTAACCACCGATTTATTCGGGGATATTCCTTTTGATGATGCGTTCAACGGAAATTTTAAACCGGCGTACCAGTCGCAGGAAGAAATTTATGCCCGGATGCATGAAATCCTCGACAGCGCTATTCTTGAAAGCGGTCTTGATCCGGGACAGCACCTGCCCTTCAGCGACGATTTTATTTATAATGGTGATATTGAGAAGTGGGTAAAGTTTGCGTGGGCGCTTAAAGCGAGATATCATATGCGGTTGACAAATGCACCCGGGCATGATGCGGTGGCTCAATCGAACCTTGCATTGCAAGCGATAGATAACGCTTTTACTTCTGCTGACGATGAAGCGAATTTCGCTGTGTACTCAGCAAATCCGTCTTCCGAAAATCCCTGGTTTATGAATATTGGTGAGGACCAGGGCGGTGTGGTTTTGGGAAAATCGCTTGTCGACAAGTTGATTACCCGTAGTGATCCGCGTTTGCCGGTAATAGCCACTGAGCCTAACGGTGTATTTCTCGGCAGGCTGAGTACTACTGAAGCGGATCCTGATCCTACTGTTTACTCTGTGATCAATGAATTTTATGCAGGTATTGATGCGCCAGTGTCGATATTTAATTATTCTGAACTATTGTTCCTGAAAGCGGAGGCTACCTTGCGTACAGCGGGCGCGGCAGCGGCTACGGCTGTTTACCAGGAGGCGATAAGAAGTCATCTCGACAAATTGGGCATTTCTGCAGGTGACGCAGATGATTACATTGCTTCGAGAGGCGCGTTGCCTGACGCTGGTGGACTCGGACAGATTATCGAGGATAAGGCGATAGCGAATTTTCTTTCCCTGGAGAATTATAATGATTGGAGGAGAACGGGGTTTCCTGTTTTGGAAGAGTTACCGTCGCCTTATATCCCTGATATTCCTGTTCGTTTTCCTTATCCTTTGGCGGAAATCACATCTAATTCACAATCTCAGCATAGTTTAACGGTGAATGACAGGGTTTGGTGGGATGGTGATTAAGATTTTTCACTCTCTCTTGATTTTTAATGACGGGTGGTTTCTACCACCTGTTTTAATTTATAGCGACAACCCGATTTCTTTCAAAAAACTCTCTTTATAATTGCTCCCGATCGGTATCTCAACCTTGCCGATATACACCCTGTTCCCCTCAATATGGCCAATCTTACTCCTGTTAATAATAAACGACCTGTGCACACGAATAAAAATATTTTTGGGCAACAACTCCTCCGCGTTTGAAAAAGTCATTGCCGGCATAAACGTATTGCCAGCGGTAACCATTTTCGTGTAGTTCCCACTCGCCTCCGCATAAAGAATATCATTCTGCATCACTTTGTAAATCCTCCCTTCTGTTTTGATAAAAATAGAATCGTCGGAAGTAGACGCCACACTCTCCTGCGCCACCGGCGACCTCCCATGCAACCTGTCAACAGCCTTGTCAACCGCTACAATAAATCTTTCAAGAGAAAAAGGTTTCAGCAAATAATCGCATGCTGCAAGATCAAACGCATCTACCGCAAACTCCTTGTAAGCAGTAGTAAAAATTACCTGCGGTGGATTTTTCAGCGTTTTAAGAAAGGATATACCAGTCATCACCGGCATATTGATATCCAGAAAAAGTATATCAACCTGTTCCTTCGCCAGCGCAGCCTTAGCCTCAAGCGCATTAGCACACGCAGCCACCACTTCGAGATATGAAAGGTGTGAGCAATACGACTGAATGATATCCCTCGCTATAGGCTCATCGTCGGCTATCACACATTTCCATTTATTCATGTCACTTCATTTTAATCTGGAGCATTACCTTATAC
Source organism: Chitinophagaceae bacterium (assembly GCA_016786745.1). Classification (GTDB taxonomy): domain Bacteria; phylum Bacteroidota; class Bacteroidia; order Chitinophagales; family Chitinophagaceae; genus Flavitalea. Next base: position 84,327 of record JAEUVS010000083.1, read on the forward strand.
GTATTTTCAGAATCTTCAATTACAAGATGATGGTCCATCGGGTAAAGCAATTCCAGGCGCTTCTTTACATTTTCCAATCCAAGCCCGCTGCTTCCCTCGTCTTTTTTCCGTTCCTCCGGTCGGTATGAATTTACAACAGAAAACAAAATGCGGTTACTCCACGATTTTGCTGATATATGTATGTATATCTTTTCATCGGTAGTATCCCGCGAATGTTTGAATGCATTCTCAATAAAAACAATCAGCATCATTGGCGCAACCTTCGCAGAACCCGACGTGAAATCCTCAAAATCTGTGGAAAGAGAAAGCCTGTCGCCTATACGCATTTTCTCAAACTCAATGTAATTATTGATGTATGCCATTTCATCCGCCAGAGGAACAAATTGCTTGTTGGCCTCATAAACAGAATAACGAAGCAGGTCAGAAAGTTTCAGTAACAACTGTGGAATCTTCTCGTGCTGCGTTATCGAGAGTCCATACATATTATTGAGTGTATTAAACAAAAAATGCGGACTGATTTGCGACTGCAGCAACTGAAGTTCGCTTGCGCTGTGGGCAGCCATAGATTTTGCTTCAGCAATCTGCTTCTGTGCCACAGCTCTCGCCAATTTAATTAATATACCTGCAATGATACTGACAGCAAACAGAGGCAGGCCAAACAGCAGGATCGCAAGTGCAAACCTGTCGCGTAATGGAAATTCAGCATAAAAAAACAACCATGCGAGCAGCCCTGTTGCCAGCAGGCTAAGCGAGACAAAAAGGCGTGGCCTTATTTTTTCCAGGCGGAAGGCCCAGATGCGCGCGATAAATCTACCTATATATACCCCTGCAATAACAACCAGCGTGAAGGCAAGCGTTGTTGCCTCGTCCTCGGGAAAGCCAACCGATTTTACAACGGCGAGCATAAATAAAAAAATGGGGATGCTTCCTATGCCGGTAAGCACTACATATAACACGTTCTGTGAAAAAAATCTTGATCGGTTATTATCATTCGGTTTCATTTTGTCAGTCGTTTGAAATTCAAATATGAACAACCGCGGCTGCAGAATGAAATCTTACTGACGAATATGGTCATATTCATGTCGAAAATGCGGCACCTGGTGACGAAGACCTTCATCCGGTAAAAAGGGTTTTCTGTCATGCCGCCGGTAAGATACAACACTAAATTTTCCTCTCCACTTTCTCCTTTCAAATCTTTGACCCGTAAAACAAAAGATATGAAACAGGTAATCGTTCTCCTTCTCATTTCAGCACTCGGCATTAACGCTATGTCGCAGGACTCACTAAAAACCGCCGACACTACAAAGAAGTTCACTGAAAAACTTGCGGAGGTGACGGTTACGGCCAGGCGACCGATGATGATACATGAGATAGATAAGACTGTTGTTGACGTGAAAGCGATGGCCGGCAGCGCTTCGCTGAATACCGTGGAGCTGCTTGAAAGAATTCCGGGAGTGAATGTTAACCCTTCGGGAGAAATCAGCCTGAATGGTAAATCAGGTGTTTTGGTCCTCATCAACGACAGGCCCACTTATATGTCGCGCCAGGACCTGCTTGCGTATCTTAAATCGATACCCGCGGGTAATCTTGAAAAAGTAGAGTTGGTTGACAACCCTTCAGCTAAATATGATGCTGAAGGAAATGCAGTAATCAATATCAAACTGAGGAAAAATCGGGCTGCCGGTATAAACGGCACTATAACCAGTGGTGCATCTCTCGGACGTTATCACGGTACAAACAATAGCGTGAACCTGAATTTCAATCGCAAAAAGTTAAACGTGTTCGCTAATCTTGGGCTGAGTACATTCAAAGAATACAACGACAATGACTACGATAGAAAGTTCTTCAACGCCGACAACAGTCTCTCTTCTTTGCTGAAATTGGACAACGATGAAATATTGAATACAAAGAATATTAATTTAAATACCGGTTTTGATTACTCCATCTCACCCAAATCATCGCTGGGAGCCATTTTTAATTATAATCACGGGAAACGAACAACTGATTTCAACTTTGTGGGCAACAATTTTGACGCTGCCGGTCGGCCTGGAAACCTCAGCAGTGGATATACCGATCGGTTTGATACAAGGAACAACCTGAGCTTTAATATTAATTATTTGCTTCAGTTCAATAAGGAAGGTCACGAACTTACAGCGGATGCAAACTTCCTTAAGTATGAATCGGGGAGCAACAGGATGCAGGGAACATTTCTGTCTCCGGCTAATGGATCACCTGTTGACAGCGACCTGTTTCAGTATATCGTACCTGTTAAAAGCGATATCGCTGTTTTCAAGGCCGACTATGTTCGCCCTTTCAAAAATAAGGTGCGTTTGGAAGCCGGTATGAAATCAAGTTTTATCAACAACGATAATGTGTCTGATTACTTCGACCATAATGGCAGCGATCCGAAATTTGAACCTGCATTTTCTAATCATTTCAGGTACGATGAAAATATTAATGCCGCGTATTTCAATCTTCAGAAATCATGGAAACGCTGGCAGGGACAATTCGGCATGAGAATGGAAAGTTTACACGCTGAGGGCAACCAACTGGGAAATGAAATTGTTGAACAGAGTTCGTTTGTAAAAAACAATACGGGCTTTTTCCCTTCGGCATATATTACATACAAGCTTGATACGGTTAACAAGAATACACTCAGCCTTATTGCAGTGCGAAGAATCAGCCGCCCGAATTATTCAACACTCAACCCGTTTGTGTTTATAAAAGATGAGTTTACGAGCATTTCAGGAAATCCTGGCCTCAATCCGCAATATCAATATCGTGTTGAATTGAAGTTTCAGCACAAACAACGGTATTGGTTCCAGCTAAGTTTTAACAAGTTTACGGAGCTGATTTTTAACACCACCAGGGTTATAGACGAGCGCTATGTTAATATGCCCGAAAATATTGGCAAAGGATATATGATTTTACTCAGTTCCGGGCTGACTGCATCGCCTGCAAAATGGCTGAACACCAATAATACTTTAAGAATAGCGAGGCTCAGCGCCCGTGGTAATGTTGCAGATCAACCATTGCGACCAGATCTTGTTGCCGTGAGATTTGAAACAATGACCTTCATTTCCATTACAAAAGCAATTAACGCGGAGTTTAATGCATATTGGGCGAGCAAGGATATTATAGGTCAGGCAATCGCAAAACCGATGTTCCGGATGAATGCGGGTGTGTCGAAAAAGATGTGGAAGGATAAGGGTACAATACGAATTGGCATGGACGATATATTTCATTCATGGCAATACCGGAATACTTCCATTGCTTTGAAGCAATCGTCTTTTGAACAAACAACTGTGATGGATACGCGAAGAGTTACCGCTTCATTTTCCTACAGGTTTGGTAAAGAACTCAGTTCAAAAAAGAGAAGGCATGGTGGAGTGATTGATGAGGAGAAGGGGAGGCTTGATTGATTCCCAATTCCGGAAGAAACATTCCTTTTAATAGAAAAAAGCCAGGTAAAATGGCGGATATCGTGTTGAGAAACAGCGCCGTTTTATCTGGCTTACGTATTGAAATATTGAAGGCAAAACCCTAACGTATGAAAGCCCAATATAGCCTCAACCGGAAAAAATATATTCTCTTTTGCTTGTTTATTGCGCTGGCAGTAATGGCGTTCTCATAATTATTTCCCCTCTCCCCTCTATCGACTGATCTCGGCCGAATAAAGCACTGATCCATTCGTATCCACTACATCGAGGAGCACCCATTTATCTTCGAATGTTCCGTCCTCATTAATTACTTTATTGTTTTCTCCTCTCCACACGTACCAGCTGAAAGATTTTACCAATCTCGTTTCTTCATTGAAGAGTCGTACGATAATAAACCGGTTGGAATCTGAAAAGATGTGCAGGTTCAAAAAGCAATAAGAAAGAAAAGTTGACAAGGTTAAATTGGCAATCATGATTGAATAACAGGTACGGGTGAAAAAAACAAACCCGGAAGGCTATGCGCGTTCCAGGTTTTTCATTTGGCGAGGAGAATGCAACGAGAATTGTGCCTTTTATTTAAGAGTTTGAGAATTAGATGCTTGAGTAGTTGAAAAATAATGATGCTTCCAAATAGTGGAAAACAGTTTCCAAAAACAAATAAGCAATCCTGAACCAGGGTCTTCTCCATCCGAACCGGGCGTCGCAGGCGTGAGTGTGAGAGATTGACGAACAAAGTTTCTCCTTTGACTGCCCCCTATGAGAGTTGACTTTCTTTGTCTATATTGGTTACACAAACAACTAAAATGCGCATACTAACCCTGTCCTTCTTTATCCTGATCTCTGCCACAGCATTCAGTCAAACCCCTGCAAAAACAGAAAAGATTAAAAAATTCATGGAAGCAAGCGGCTACTCGAAAGTGCTGAACCAAACCCTCAGCTCGATGTTCGACCTGTATGAAAGAAGCTATCCCGCAGTCGCTTCAGAATTCTGGACTGAGTTTAAAAAAGACATCAAACTGGACGACCTGGAAAAGCTCATGGTGCCCATATACGACAAATACTTCAACGAAACGGACCTTGACGCCTTAATCGTTTTTTACTCTTCCCCCGCAGGCATCAAAGTAAGAGATGTTCAACCGCTGATTGTAAAAGATGCGACAGCTGCCGGCGCTGACTGGGGAAGAACCGTCGGAGAGAAAGTGATACAACGGCTCAAAGAAAAAGGATACACTTTAGAGCAGTAAGGGAGCTTACCTTGAGTAATAATTCACACTTTTACTTCTTGCAAGAGTTATCCGTCATCACGCGCATGCCGCCTTCCATATTTACTACATTGGCGAAGCCTTTTGTGGTAAGGAAATAGCTTGCGCGCGGACTTCTCCTGCTGTGCGAACAATAGACGATGATTTCTTTGTCTTTAAATTCATTCAGTTCCAGGTACCTTCCTTCAAGTTCCTGTATGGGGATGTTGATAGCGTTTTTCAACGTGCCATAGTTGTCGGTTTTTCCATCAAACTCCGCGGTTGTGCGAACATCGAGTAATACAACTCCGGGATGCTTTGAAATATATCCGCATACCTCTGAGGGTTGTATCGTTCTGAACGTGACGGTCGATTTCTTAACCAGTTGCATCTGGCAGTGTGGGCACTGGCCGGGTTTTGTGTAAGTTGCCCTGTCACATTCTAATCCGCATGGAATGCATTGGTAGGAATCCTGGTAAGGGCTAAATGCCATTAAGTATAAAATGATTAGCCACATACTGTGAAGTTAAGACTTTATTCGCTTCACGCTGGAAAACTGCTGCCCGTACGGACAGCAGCATTCAAAAAACTAATTGTAAACAATCCTACTGACTGAATTTGAAAAGAACAAAAGGATCTAAAGATGAACCGCCGGTAGAAAGCCGCCCGGGAGGATATCCATACTCCGCTAACAGCGAACGCGTCTGTATATCCTGCACCTGCGTACCTTCCTTGTATTCATACAACAAATCCGCGCCTTTTTCATCAACTCCAACAGTTACGAGCGACAAAACATCTTCGCCTTTCACTCCTTTCTTCAAACAGGGATAAAACCTGATCCCTTCGCATTTCGGCTGGCTGATCGTTTTAAGCAACACACTTTTGTCGAGCGTAATCGCAGGTGAGCCTTCAAGAAGCTGGCGAAGAATACTATCAGGTGGTTGTTTTTGCACTAACTCACGCAAAGCTTTGATCATCGACACGGCCAGGGGCGCGTCAATCGGAATTCCGTATGGCCCCGGAGCATCGGCCATCGTAAAGCTGTCCTGGTACTCCGTTATGGGAATAGAGGCATGAATATCACTCGGCCGGGCGAGCGTAGCGCCATCCGCCTTCCAGGTGATAGAGGGTTCGTTGGACATAGGTAATTATTGTTTTAAAGTGAATAAGTAAGGGTTCAATTTTTCTGTTTTTCCATATCCAAATCCATTTTCATTTACACGCACCAGGTTGCCCTCCCTGTTCTGAATATAGCGGCAGCAGTTAGCCATATTTGTATGAAATAATATTGCCTCTTCCAGTTTTGCAGGATCATCTTCTATTTTGAGACGGTGATTATTTCCAGTGAGATATGGACCATGCTTTTCAAAATTCGCTTCGAAGCCGGCAAACTTTATCCATAAATTGTTATCATCAGCGCTCCACGTACCGGCTTGCCAGCTATTGCCGGCAAGCGTATAACGGTAATGTGTACCTGCCTGGAAGTCTTCGTTCACCACACCATAATGCATAGTGTTATCTTTAAAAAGATACAGCAGCACCTGCACAGTATCATTCACCTGCTGACGATAAAGTATATACAACTGGTCGTTTGTCCATTCGCGTGCCACACGGTCAATATTGTTGTGCGCGAGGCTGCCGAGAAATGAAGTATCGCTGATAGTAATTTTTTCCAGGCCGTTTTTTTCCAGCCGGCTAACAAGGTCGTAATCCTCAAAAC
>JAEUVS010000143.1 GCA_016786745.1 Chitinophagaceae bacterium
GTTTGAAATTTGCTTTCTCCGCCGATCCCTCGCTGCGCTCGGGATGACAGCAAAGACCCTGGCGTCATCCCGAACCGAGCGAAGCGAGTGTGAGGGATCAGCAGAAATGTGTCTTTAAAAAATCAAATTGCGACACTACCCTCGGGTTGAGGGGTCTTCTTTGAATATTCTTAATATCAGAGTTCTTTAATCCTGATGTTCCTGAAATATACTTTGTTACCATGATCCTGCAGCGCGATGCCACCAGACTCAGTTTTAGCGTAATCCGGATAATCCTTCCATTTGCCGGTATCTCTCATTTTCTTCCATGCACTATCCGACCTGTTGAATTCAACAACCTTCTCCCCGTTTAACCAATGTTCAACGTGACCGTTGTTATAAATTAACCGGCTTGAATTCCACTCTCCAACCTTGTTGAGTTTTTTCTTATCGTTCGCAGCCATGATAGCATAGTCTGCTCCCGCTTTCTGCCAGTCTTCGAGCTTGTCAGGAAAATCTATGTCGTCAATTACCTGGTACTCGGGACCAGTTTCATAAGGCGCCTGGTATTTTTTATCTTCTACTACATGATACATTACACCACTGTTCGCACCTTTTGTAACCTTCCAGTCCCACTCCAATTCAAAATTGCCGTACTTTTTGTCGGTCACGATGTCGCCACCATGAGCGTCTTTTGCTGCGCCCAGGCAAACGAGCGAGCTGTCTTCAATGGCCCAGTTCTTAATAGAATCAGTGCCTTTGTTGAAGCCGTGCCATCCGGCGAACGATTTGCCATCGAACAGGGTTACCCATTCGGTTGAGGTAGCGGTGTTATCACTACCAGCAGTAGCCGAAGAATCAGCTGCTTCTGAATTTTCCGTGCTGCCACCACCGCATGACGCGAATATTATTGCAGCGGCAGCAACCGCAGGAATTCTAAATTTTCTAAAGTTCATATGGATTTTTATTTTTTGATGATTTGCATTTTTTCCGGGTTCCAAAGCATTGCAGTGTCTTTCGCAAAGCTGTCGTTGCAGAGTAAAGCTGGAGCAGCGGCCCTGTATCCGAACACCGAATCTTCAACTACTTTGCCATTATTCCTGATGGCGGTAAAAAAGTTTACGAAGTGATCGTATGGTCCGCCAAGATACCCTTTCTCAGCAGCAAAGGTATATTCTTCAGGAGCAAGAATACGCTTGCGCGATGTAATCGGTTTTCCCGCTCTTTTCATTTGCTCGATCATGAACGGATCATCCGAATCAACACTTTTATTTCTCTTGAGTGTTACACTGTCCCAGGTTACATCCATCGATCCCTCACTGCCTACAAGTTTCAGGTATGTTGTGCCACTCGTGCCATCCACGAAATTACACCTGAGTGAAAGATTGAACGCTGGATGCGCCTGGCTGTCGGGATAATCGAATGTACCAAGCAATACATCCGGAACCTCGCGGCCATCTTTCCAGTAACGGAGACCGCCCGCAGCATAAATTTTATTGGGACCGAATGACTCGGTGATAAAATGAAGGCTTGAAAAAAGATGCACGAACAGGTCGCCGGCCATACCTGTGCCGTAGTCTGTATAATTTCTCCAGCGGAAGAACCGTGTGGCGTCGAAAGGCCTTTTAGTTGTGTTGCTTATGTATGTGTCCCAGTCAACGGTCGACGGATTTCCATCGGCAGGAATCGGGTATTGCCATGCGCCTGCCGGAGAATGACGTGCCCAGAACCCTTCCGCGTAATTCAATGCGCCTATTGCGCCGTCTTTAAGCAATTGCTTTGCTTTTTCGTTTCCTAATGACGAAACTCCCTGGCTTCCCACCTGGAAAACTTTCTTCGTTTCTTTCTGCGCCGCAACAACAGCCGGACCTTCGTCTACCGAATGCACCATCGGTTTTTCGCAGTACACATGCTTGCCCGCTTTCATAGCATCAATCGAAATCTGCTGATGCCAGTGATCGGAAGTAGCGATGATCACCGCATCAATATCTTTCCTGTTCAGCAATTCCTTATAGCTGCGCGTTGTAAAAATATCCTGTCCCCATTTTTCTTTGGCTTCTTTCAAACGCCCGTCGTACAGGTCGCATACGGCTACGAGCTTCGATCCGGGAACACTAAGCGCCGTAATCGTATCCTGCGTGCCCATGATGCCTGCGCCGATGAGTGCAATGTTGATATTGTCGTTCGCCATGTATCGTTGCCTCGAAAGGAATTCGATATACTTTTCTCTCTGCTCACCTGCAAGCGCCGCTGAACCAATCGCCATGGCCGCCGTGGAGCCAGTCAGCTTTTTTAAAAAATCTCTGCGTGAGTTGTCGTTTTGGTGTTTCATTACCTGATTTTATTTAAACTCTGATATAAACTTTTCTTTTGTCGAGGAAGTACCCAACCGACCAACAAACCATCATGAATGTAAGCGCGAAAAATAGTGAGCCGAACGGTCCGGGTGCTATCCGCTGAAAAAATGAACTGTTGATCCAGGAATAAGTGCTCTGCTTTCTGCCTACGTTAACCTGCCACATAGTTATGGCAAGAAGTTCGGATAAGAGGTAGATGAAAAGTGGATTTTTTCCGAAGATGGTAAAAAATTTCGTCCAACCTTTTTCAGGAAGACCGGCTTTCCTGATTTCAACAAGAAAAATAAGTCCCGCAATGATCGCCAGGTCAATACCCGTTGTAAGAAGCACAAACGAACTGGTCCATAATTTTTTGTTTACCGGGAAAACTGAGTTCCAGGCAAGCGCCGCAAGTATCAACACGCTTCCTGCCAACAACAGCCTGGCGACAGTTTCGTATGTTTTTCCTTTATTCTGTACAAATACACCGGCGTAATAACCGATAATCACGTTTACAATAGCCGGTAGTGTGCTTAACAAACCTTCTGGCTCGAAGGGTACTCCTTCACCATGATACATGTGGCCTTCACCAAGCACAAATTTGTCGAAATAAAATCCTGCGTTGGTTTGCATGCCATAAACATCTGAAGAGTCGCCGTATGCGAGAAGTAATAACCAATAACCAAAAAGGAGAATGATGCTGGCTACCATCACGCCACGCTGCGATAAAAATCTTATAAGCAGTGATGCGAATAAATAACAGAGTGCAATACGCTGCAATACTCCCATGATCCTTGTTCCGCTGACTGGCTTCAGTGCAAATTGGCCGTCGTGGATAGTGAAGAAAGGAAACCAGTACATCAGGTAACCCAGCAAAAAAATCAGCGCCGAGCGTTTGATCACTTTTCCGAAAAATGCGCCATCACCGAGTTGCCTGTATTTTTCCATCGAAAAGCTCATCGCATTTCCCACCGCAAACAAAAACGACGGAAACACAAGATCGGTCGGAGTAAACCCGTGCCAGTCGGCATGGAGAAATGGCGCGAATGGAGTGGCTCCATCTCCCGGGGTATTCACGATGATCATGAAACACACAGTCAACCCACGGAAAACGTCAAGAGCAAGAAAGCGAGCAGCAGATTTGATACCCTTTAAGATTTAGATTCGAAATATAGTGAAGCAGTGGCAATCACCCCCAAATACTTCATGAAAGTAGGAATTTCAATGTATTTTCAATTAGAAAATTAAATTGTTGCCTTCTTCATATTAAGACTCTTTTTCATGAGAATACCTGTTGTTGTGTTTTTCCTCATCACGGCGGCAAACGCGCCTGGCCAGCAGGAAGCAATCCGTCAGAAAATCGCCTCTGCAGCCGATAAGATAGAACCGAAAGTTGTTGAATGGCGAAGGGATATTCATGAACATCCCGAACTCGGCAACTACGAATTCAGGACGTCGGAACTGATTGCGAAACACCTTAAGTCGCTTGGAATGGAGGTGCGCACCCAGGTGGCCACTACCGGTGTGGTTGGTGTTTTAAAAGGCGGCAAACCCGGTCCTGTAGTTGCATTGCGAGCAGATATGGACGCGCTGCCTGTTACGGAACGTAGTGATTTACCGTTCGCGTCAAAGGTGAAGGCTACCTACAACGGCCAGGAAGTGGGACTAATGCATGCCTGCGGCCACGATGCGCATGTGGCGGTGCTGATGGGTGTTGCTGAAATTTTTTCTTCCATCAGGAAGGATATTCCTGGTACAATTAAGTTTATTTTTCAACCGGCGGAAGAAGGCGTACCAGTTGGCCAGGTGGGTGGAGCCCAGCAAATGATAAAAGAGGGTGCATTGCAAAACCCTGACGCCGAAGTGATATTCGGCTTGCACACCGATCCAAAAATTGAAGCCGGAAAAATCACTTACCGATCCGGCGCAACGATGGCTGCCGTCAACAACATGCGTATCGTGATAAAAGGAAAGGGATCGCATGGCGCCAATCCGTGGTTTTCGGTTGATCCGGTGGTGGTATCGGCGCAGGTCATCAATAATCTTCAAACAGTTGTGAGCCGCAATTTGAATGTCACTAAAAATCCGGGGGTACTCACGATCGGTACAATCAATGGGGGCTCGCGATGGAACATTATCCCTGAGGAAGTGGTAATGCTTGGAACGATCAGGGCGTTCAGTGATGAAGACAAGCAATTGATTATCGACCGTATGAAGCAGATCGTAACAAAAACAGCAGAAGCGGCTGGCGCAACCGCTGAAATACAGGTTCCCTATTCTACTGATTATCCTTCGGCGTACAATGAACCCGCGCTGATGGCCAAAATGCTCCCGACCCTCGAAAAAGTATTTGGTAAAGAGAATGTAATTGCAGCGCCCCCGGAAACCGGCGCAGAAGATTTTGCATTCTATCAGAAAGAAATACCCGGCCTGTTTCTTTTCTTTGGCACGATGCCAAAAGGCAAAGATCCAAATACCGCTGCGGCGCGGCATACGCCTGAATTTTTCCTCGAAGAAAGTGGAATGAAAACGGGTGTATTGACGCTCACGAATCTCACACTTGATTACATGTTTTCTAAAAAACAGTCGAAATGATGACATCGAGAAGAAAATTTTTAAAGACAACTGCATTAGGTTCCGGTGCGTTCCTTATTCATCCTGCTTTGAAAGCAATGTTCATGCAGCAAAACGGGTTGGAAATTTCTCTCGCGGAATGGTCGTATCACCGGGCAATAGCAGCGGGCAAAATGGATCATCTTGATTTTGCAACGAAAGCAAAAAATGATTTTGGCATCAACGCTGTGGAATATGTTAATGGATTATTCGGAAGCAAAAAACGAAACTTCAAAGACGCGGGTAAAGATTCGAAGTATCTCAGCGAAATGTTGAAACGCAGCAACAACGCGGGAGTGGTAAATCATTTGTTAATGGTTGACGAAGAAGGATCGCTTGCGGGATTAAAAGAAAAAGAAAGATTGAAAGCTGTAGATAACCATCGTAAGTGGCTTGATGCAGCAAAATTTTTAGGATGCAAAACTGTACGCGTGAATCTCCACGGCGAAGGGCCAACAGATGAAAAGCAAAAAGTTTCTATTGATTCACTTACCAGGCTTGGCGAAATGGCCGCGCCGATGGGATTGAACGTTGTGGTAGAAAATCATGGCAGCGACTCATCGAAAGGAACGTGGCTCGCTGCGATTATGAAAGCTGTGAATAAAACAAATGTGGGCACGTTGCCTGACTTTGGCAATTTTTGTATTTCACATCCATGGGGCACTACCCAGGATGGATGTACCATGGAATATAACCGGTATAAGGGTGTTGAAGAAATGCTTCCCTTTGCGAAAGGCGTTAGCGCTAAATCGTATGACTTTGATGAAAAGGGTGAGCAGCCGCTGATTAATTATGAGAAGATGATCAGGCTCGTAAAAGATAGCGGGTTTAACGGATACATCGGTATCGAGTTTGAAGGCAATACCCAGGATGAATCTGAAGGTATCCGGAAAACGAAGGCGCTACTTGAGAGATATATCTGATTTCTTCGAAGCCTCCTTCAATTCATTTTTCACCTGGCCCGCTTCCTTCTTCTTCCCCTGCATGCGCAGCGCTTTCTCCAACCCTGCAAGCGCCCACACATTCCTCGCATTACCACTTAGATCCTGCCTGAACGCTTCTTCAGCTTTTTTATAATTTTTATCAGCGAGGTACGCGTTACCCAGGTAATGATAGGGATTCAGCGTCCAGTCGCGCGGCTCGGTATAAACCATCTGCCATTCTCTTTTCGCTGCATTTTCAAAATGAGTAATCGCCTGTTTAACGTCATTCTTCTTTAAAGCTATCGACCCCCGAAGTGTTTCCAGCGCAACGTTCGAACCTTCAATCACCGCGGAAAACGGTGACATCGGAATTTTCAGGTTCTCATCTTTCATCAATTCTTCCATCTGCATTACTTCGTTGTTCGCTTCGTCAAGCTTGCTTGTGCCCGCATACGCCATGCCTTTTGCAAAATGATACAACACATTTGCATAGGTAAACTTGCTGGCGGGCTGCTTAGCGGCAAGTATTGCATCCCATTTCGAGAACCTGGTGTTCACGAGTAATGGCGTTACATACATATAACCGAGGAAAGAGCCGACTGGCGCGGGTTCCGAAAGTGTTTGTTCATCCAGTGCCTGCGCGAGCTCATCCGCCGATGTCAAAGCTTCATTGTACCTGCCAGCCAGCATCGCGCAGTTAACAAGCATGTGCAGGTTGTGCCAGTAATAGATGAACGCGTTACCGCCGGATGGAGGGAAACGTTTCATGTATTCCCTGTAAGTAGCGACCGCCTCCGCATTAATTGCAATGCCGCGGTCGAAGTGACCCGTGCGTAAATAAATATGCGAGGGCATGTGTACCATGTGCGACAAACCCGGGGTAATCTTTCCCAGCACATCCGCGCTATGCATTGCCTTTTCCGGAGTACCCGATGCTTCCACAGTATGGATATAATAGTGGTTGCCACCCGGGTGCATGTCGTTTAATTTGATCACTCTTTCCAGCACTTCCTGTATGGCGGGTTGCCATGGTTTCGGAACTCCGTCGTAGGTCCATAAATCCCAGGGATGCTGAAGCATCATCGCGTCGGCATAGAGGGCCAAAACATCTGCGTTGCCGGGAAATTTTTCGGCCACGGCTTTCATAGCGTCAACATATGCCTGGTTAAGGGTTTCACGCGAAATTGTAGTGTCTGCACTGTAACGCACGCTCATCGCCTGAATCAGCGCTTTTTCCACATCGTTGGCACTACTGCTCAACTCCATTGCGCGTTGCGTAGCTGCGAGGGCGTCGGGAGCTGCGGCGTAAACAACATCATTAATATTCGGACCGTATGCAAGCGCTTCGGCCCAATGTATCATGGGATTCGATTCGTCGAACGCGACGGCTTTTTTCAGCGAAGCTATCGCCTCGATGATGTGAAAGCCGTAATACATGTTCATACCCTGGTTGAAATATAATTGTGCGCTGTCGCTGCCAGTGTTGATCTTCCACACATAATTACCTGAGCCCGGAAGCAGGGTGATTTCTTCACCTTCTGCGATAATCTTCGCGATCGATGTGCGGTCTGGCGTGCACGCCATAGCGCTTTTTAATTTCAGCGCCGTTATTTCTTCTATTGTTGAATTTTTGCTGGATGTAAATGGAAATGAAATTGCCGCGATCAGCAAAATCACGTTTATCAGTATTAGCCGGAACATAGCGAATGGGGTTGAAACCTAAGTTACAAATATTTTACCTGCTTACTTTTTCAACCCGGTGCACTCAAGCGTTTTCTTTGCACTGCTGCTTTCAAAAGCCAGCTCGATAATTCTTATCGTATTAAACCCATGCTCGGGCCTCTCCTGCAATGGGGCCCCCTGGGCAATTGTTTCATAAACGTTCCGGTAATACTGCGCATAGTCACCGCGGCGCGAACGAACAATTTTACGCACCACTTTCCCATCAATCTCCGTATTTAAAATACCATAAAACGACTCCGGCTCCTGACCCCAATCTTCAGACACGGGCAATTCGCCGGCTTTTAGTTTTTCTTCCTGCGGATCTTCACCGTATTTTAAAAACGAACCTTTCGTACCCTGGATCATATAACGCGGACCCTGTTCCCTCACCAGCATACCCGCATGTAAAATCACTTTCAGGAAACCGTAATCCAGCCAGATGTTGAAATAATCATCGGCATTCACATGCGGACGCTGTTTCCTGATATCAGCGGTAATAGCCCGGGGATGGCCGAATAAAGTAAGAACCTGGTCTATCAAATGCGGACCGAGGTCGAACAGGATACCACTTCCGGGCAGCGCCGCCTCTCTCCATGAACCCGCAATAGCTTCCGGGCGGTAACGATCATATGTTGCGTTGAATTCATGCACCTCGCCCAACAATTTCTCTTCGAGAATGTCGCGCATGGTAAGGAAGTCGCTCACATACCTTCGGTTTTGATAAACCGATAACATCCTGCCCGTTTCTTTAGCAATTTTTATCAGTTTCTCTGCTTCCTCAGTTGTGTTTGTGAATGGCTTTTCAAGCACTACATGCTTGCCCGCCCTCATTGCCCTCGACGCATAATCGAAATGCGTATCGTTAGGTGTTGTTATAACAATCAATTCCGTGTCATCGTCACCTACAAACTCATCGAAAGTTTTTGCCACAGTGATCCCGGGCAATTTTTTTTTCGATTCTTCGCCATGTCTTTCCATCACTTTTGTGATCTCGAATTCATTCATCGTGGATAAAAAAGGGATATGGAAAACCTTTGCCGACTTTCCATATCCCACCACGCCGGTCTTAATCCTGCGCATCGGAGATATTGTTACAGTTCTTTAATCTTAATATTTTTCCATCTTACCTTGATACCACCGCCATCATGTATCTGGAGGGCGATAAAGCCTTTACCCTGCCCGATTTTCTCATCTTCCAGATGAACCATTTTTTTACCATTAAGCCAGGTTGTTACATTGTCGCCTTTCGCTTCAATCTTCATATGGTTCCATTCTGTTGCCTTGAGCACTTTTTCATCTTCCGGTTTTGGTTTCACGAGCCATTCTCTTCCGTACGATTCATAAATACCGCCGGTACTGTGCATCGGGGGCGCTACTTCAACCTGCCAGCCACTTATTTTGGTTCCTTCAATGTTCGAGCGGATAAATACACCGCTATTGCCGTTCGCTTCAAGTTTAAAGTCGAGCTCCAGCACAAAGTCGTCGTAATTTTTTTCTGTTGATAGATATCCATACTGTTTGTCTGGTCCGCTTTCGCATACGAGCTCACCGTTTTCTACGTACCATTTTTCAGTACCATGAATTTTCCATCCCGTCAGGTCCTTGCCATTGAAAATGGACACGAAATCAGCGAAAGTAAAAGAAGCCGTGATCATCAACACTGCTGCTGCAGCTAATACGTATTTCATATTAAACACAAATTTTAATTTATGAATATAGGGCATGTTCATTAATAAACTTCAATATTGGAGATGGTGGGACAGGCGCGGGAAGAGATAATATTCAACCTGATGCGGTCGCCACTGGCATTTTCCACTTTTAAAATTCTTTTGTGACCTATGGTTGTTCCCTCTGCTATTTTTTTCCATTGTCCGTTCTCAGCTATTTCTACATTAAACTCACTGACACGCTGACCGAGCCTGATATATTCCTGTAACACCACGTATTTAACGGGTGAGGTTTTCTCCAGCTTTAACTCTATGGAGCCTTTCGTCACATTATCATCTGTTGCCCAGTAACTTTCTTTGTTACCATCGGTAACTTTTGCCGCCGAAAACTGGTCCGCGTTACCCCGGTGCGAAGACGAGGATGCGTCGGTTCCCGTTGCAAGGTTTCTGGCAAATTCACGATCCAGTATTTCCCTGAAACCCTTCAGCGAGCGAACATCGTTTTCATTAAACAATCCGCGTTTGTCGGGCGGAACGTTTAGCAGCAGCAACGAGCCGCGGCCAACGGAAGTCAGGTAGATGTCGAACAGTTTCTCCGGCGATTTTACCAGCGAATCTTCATTTTCATGATAGAACCATCCCGGTCGGATGGATACGTCCACTTCTGCAGGCACCCAATTTTTTCCATCGGGCGAACCGGTGCTGAGCAGTTTTTCAATACCTGCCTTGCCGGCGTATAATGTATCAGCGGTAATAGTGTTCCAGTTCGTTTCCCCCGCAATACCTCTTTCATTTCCTACCCATCTCACGCCGGGACCCGCATCACTGAAGAAAATTACATCGGGCGCCATCTCTTTTACAATTCCCATAGTAACCGGCCAGTTGTAATAAGTGCGTCCATCTATCCTTCTCATTTCCCGCGCCCCTCCATAATATCCGTCACCGCCATTTGCACCGTCGAACCACATTTCAGTAACAGGGCCATAATTAGTAAACAACTCCCTGAGTTGATTTCTGTAATAATCCAGGTATGCTTCCCTGCCATATTCCGCGTGGTTGCGGTCCCATGGCGAAAGATACACGCCGAACTTCAATCCGTATTTGTTGCAGGCATCTCTCACCTCTTTAACCACGTCGCCTTTGTAAGGACTGTTCTTCACCGAATGTTCTGTGTATTTGCTGGGCCAGATGCAAAAGCCATCATGGTGTTTGCAGGTGAGAATAACCATTTTGAACCCTGCATCCTTTAATGTAGACACCCACTGGTTCGCATCGAGCGACGAAGGATTAAATACTGATGGTTTTTCATCTCCATAACCCCACTCTTTCCCGGTGAAAGTATTTGTAGTAAAATGGATAAATGCGTTTAGTTCCATATCATGCCAGGCGAGTTGCGCTTCTGATGGCACTGGCATCAGCGGGGCCGGTGGTGGCGCCTGCCGTTGCGAACACGCGGTGTGCAAAAAACAGGTGAACGCAGCAAGGATGACTAGTCTCATAGTTCTGTTTGAAGAGTAATATTAGAGCATTCGTCTGGAAAAAATGCCCGACGAACGATTCTAAGCCAGAATTAAATTTATTTTCTATTTATTTTGATGCTTTATCTGAATGTTGAAGAAATCAGGAACAATATTTACTCACATCACAGGCTGGCTGATATTTTTGCTGTTGCCATTATTGTTTATGGCCGGGCAAAGCGAGGATACCAGCATCGCGCAAATTTTTCTGTCTCCCTACTACTGGTTATTTCTCTTTTGTTATGCCGTGTTGTTTTATACCCATACCTTTTTTGTTTTTCCTGAATGGTACACCGGCCGGAAATACTTTCTGTACGCCGCTTTTCTCGTCGTACTGTTTGTGGCGATACTGTTGGTAAGCCCGTTCGATAAACTTGTTTCGTTTGATAAAATACGGCCCCGACCGGAACATTTTCCAGGCGACGGGCCGCGTTTTCCGCCAGATGGAACCCGGCCACCGCGCAGAGGAGGACACATAGACATTGTGAGCATCATTTTATATTTTCTTACACTGGCGCTCAGCATCGCCGTGATCACGCTGCGCCAGCTAAGAAAAAGTGAGGAACGCGCGCTGCAGGCAGAAACCGACAAGGTGCAGGCCGAACTTTCTTACCTGAAAGCCCGTATCAATCCTCATTTTCTTTTTAACACGCTGAATAACCTGTACGCTCTCGCATCGGAGAATCATGAAAATACCGGGCCCGCGATTATGAAGCTGTCGAATATTCTTCGCTATGTTACCGACGAAGTATCCGACGACCTCGTTGAACTGGAAAAAGAAATCAATTGCATCCGGGATTATATCGGCCTGCAGCAGTTGCGCTTAAGTAAAACATCTGTTGAATTTGAAACCAATGGAGATTTCCACAAGTTCAGCATTCCGCCGATGATATTGATGACGTATATTGAAAATGCATTTAAATTCGGAGTAAGTAACCGTGAACCTTCTGCAATTAAAATCGGCATTTCCACGGAAAACGGCATGATCGAATTTTATTGTGAGAACAAAGTGTTCGCAAAGGGCGGGAGTGAACGAAACGGTATTGGTTTGCTGAATGCGCGCCACCGGCTCGAACACCTGTATCCTCACAAATTCGACCTGCAGATTACAGAAGGCGACGTTTACCGGGTAAAACTTAAAATCTTCAATTAAATCGTCGGTAGCATGGCGATAAAATGCGTGGCGATAGATGACGAGCCGCTGGCACTGCAGCTGATGAAAGCGTATATTGAAAAAACACCGGCGTTGCAACTCGCCCAGGTGTTCGAAGATGCTCTCTCCGCATCTGAATTTTTAAGAAGCCACCCCGTTGACCTTCTCTTTATCGATATACAGATGCCCGATATAAACGGCCTTGATCTCGTTCGCGCTCTCGAGGATAAGCCAATGATCATTTTCACAACCGCACACAAGAAATTTGCGTTCGAAGGATTTGAATTGCAGGCCATGGACTATCTTCTTAAACCGGTAAGCTTCGAACGTTTTACAAAAGCAGTATCGAAGGCCGAAGAATACTTCAAGTTCAAAAATTCGGGCGCCGGACAGGAAGAATACCTTTATGTGTATTCGGAATATAAGCTGCTTAGGATAGATCTCAATGACATAGAATTCATCGAAAGTCTTGAGGATTATGTACGCATACATCTTACAAACGAAAAGCCGATACTCTCATTAATGCCATTGAAAAGAGTTCTTCAAAAACTTCCGGCTGACAGGTTTAAGCGGGTCCATCGAAGCTATATTGTATCTGTCAATAAGATAAAAGGCGTCAATAACAGGAGAATTATGCTTTCAGCCGCGGAAGTGCCGGTAAGCGACAGTTATCTCGATGTAGTAAGGAAGTTAAAGAAACCCTAACGGTTCGCGTTTACCGATACAAATTACCATTTCATCTATTAAATGCCCGCTGGCATTATGGTCATCGCATATTTGCTCGAAGTAAAACTGCCGTGGCCTGATGGTAATTTTCTACCCTTCTCTTAATTAAAGCAAACAAAAATGAAAACGAAAATCTCAACCCTGGCCATAGGGCTCATGGCCGTTGCTGTTTTTGTGTTTACAGCATGCAACAAAGATGAATCATCCATCGCATCGGACACTGCATCTACTACCGATTCCGAAATCGCCGTTGCCGCGAGCGACAGCTCGTCGGGCAAGGATTCTGTTTACCTTATTCATGATTGTGGCGCCGGCTTTTCACGCGATTCGATCGCGCAGGCTGATCTGCCCGCTACGGTGACAGCATACCTTGATGAAAATTATTCGGGGTATACTTTCGGAAAAGCCTTCGCGGTGAGTGATTCAGCCGGCGGAGTTTCGGGATATGTAGCAGTGATTTATTTTGAAGACAAACCCATCGGAATTGAATTCGACAGCGCAGGTGAATTTGTAAGATTACTTGAACAGCGGGGCTTTGGAAGACACCGGGGTCGGCGACAGTAATCCGATTAATAAATTAATTCTTATCAACCTGCATTGCTCCGGCTGAAAACCGGGGCATTTTTATTTGTGGAATTACTAGAATAATCTGATTAAATTTAATCAGCGCTTAACCCCATGGCACAGCACCGCCAACTCGCTGCAATAATGTTTACCGATATCGAAGGATATACGGCTATAATGCAGCGTGATGAAGAAAGTGCATTATTCCTTAAAGACCGCCACCGCGAAGTTCTCCAGGAAAAACATAACGAATGTAACGGCCGCATCATCCAGTACTATGGCGATGGCACTCTCAGTATTTTCCAAAGTGCCGTTGAAGCGGTCGACTGCGCCTTAAAGATGCAGCAGGAGTTTTGCAAGCATCCCAATGTGCCGGTACGAATTGGCCTGCATATCGGCGACATCATTATAAACGACAACCATGTGTTTGGCGACGGCGTAAACCTCGCTTCAAGAATTGAGTCGCTTTCAGTAGCAGGCGCGGTACTTATGTCCGACAAAGTGAGGGATGAAATAAGCAACCATCCCGAATTCCAGACTGTTTCGGTGGGCACATATCAATTAAAAAACGTTGACCGGCATGTTGAGGTTTTCGCTTTGAAACATGATGGCATAATAAAGCCCGACATGCAAAAACTCGAAGGCAAGGCAGAATTAATAAAACCCTCTGTTAAGCGTGCGGCCGTTACGCAAAAAAATACAGGCCAAACGCAGCGTCATAGTATAGCGGTGCTGCCGTTCCATAACATGAGCAACAATCCTGAAGAAGATTATTTCAGTGATGGTGTTGCAGAAGAAATACTGAACTCACTTACTACGATCAAACAACTGAAAGTGGCGGGGCGCGCCTCATCGTTTCAGTTTCGTGGATCCGAACGCAACCTTCGTGATATTGGCGACAAACTCGGCGTGAAAACAGTGCTCGAAGGAAGCGTACGAAGACAGGCGAACCGCATCCGCGTTACCGTTCAGCTGGTAAACATCCTCGACGGATTTCACATTTGGTCAGAACGATACGACGGCGCGATGGATGATATTTTTGCTGTGCAGGATGAAATTGCATTGTCGGTAACGGAAAAACTGAAACTCACTTTACTCGAGAACGAACGGAAACGAATTCGTAAAACAGATACGCAGAATACTGAAGCATATGAACTTTACCTGAAAGGAAGATTTTACCTGAACAGGCGAGGCGGCTCAATTTTAAAAGGAATTAAATTCTTCGAGCTTGCCGTTGATATTGATCCCGATTACGCACTTGCCCACACAGGTATTGCTGATGCAAATCTTCTTGCTGCTTCGTACGGATTGATTTATCCTAAAGATGCCGGTACCAGGGCAAAAGAGGCGGCGGAAACTGCCATCCGGCTGAATCCTGCACTTAGCGAACCTTACAGCTCACTCGGTTTTTACTTCACCTGTATCGAATGGAACTGGGAACAGGCAGAAAAATATTTTCAGAAATCGTTTGAGATAAATTCTTCGTATGCACAGGCTCACTATTGGTACGCATTGGATTATTTAACCTGGGCCATCGGCGATTACGCAGCCGCGGAGAAACACGCGAGAATGGCAATAGAGCTCGAACCGCTTAGCGCTATTTGTTACGGCATGTACGCTCCCGTGTTGCATGTGCAGGGCAAATTCGAAGAAACAATCGCCGTGTGTCAAAAGGGCATCGCCCTCGATCCGTTCGCGTTTCTGTGCCATATTTACGACGGGCTGGCAAATGTTTACCTCAAGCGATACGATAAGGCCATACAAATTCTGGAAAAATTTTTCCCGCTCTCGAATAAACATCCGTTTGTTGCCGGAGCTTTTTGCATAGCCTATTGCCTCATGAAAGAGTTCGACAAGGCAAAAGTTATATACGACGATTTGGTAGAAAGAAGCAGAACCGTTTACATCACCAACACAATGATCGCTTTGAGTGCGGGACACCTCGGATATATTGATGACGCATTCGACTTCCTCGAAAAAGGCCTTGAAGCACGCGAGCCGATCATTTTAGCTATGCGTTGCGAGCACTGGGTGCCTGAAAGCATCAAATCAGATCCGCGGTTCCCCGCTTTCCTTCAAAAGTTTTCGTTTCCCCGATAATTACTTTTTGATATTAATGTTGTGCGAGTAGAGCTTCCTGTGCAACGCATTGAACTTTTCAACGGGGTTCTTGATCACTTTCCTGTCGTATGTCATCAATCCATTTATCTCAACTTCCACATCGGTCGTCTGAGTATAAACAGCGGCCGACAATCCTTTATCGATCAGGTTATTTAACGTGTCTATAAAAACTGTGTACTTTTTAAACAGGTCATCTGCTGTTTTAAAGGATTGATATCCCCAGTTATCTTTTTCCTGCCACACATGTCCGGTCACCGGGAGCCCCAGGCCACCATATTCGCCCAAAACAATCGCGAGTTTGTCGCCAAAAAACTGCGGGTCGGGCATTACAGGCTCGGGATAGTTATGCATGTCAATGATGTGATCGGTGTAAGTAAAATTTCCACCGCTGGCGCTGTTCACTAATCGCGAAGGATCTTTTTTTCTCGTCCACTCCGCAATCTCGTTTGTTTTGAATTGTCCCCAACCTTCGTTGAAAGGTATCCATACAACAATCGAAGCAAACGGGTAGAGCGCATCTATGATAGCGTTCCAGTCTTTGCGGTAATATTTTTCGGATTCTTCACTGCGTTGCCTGTCGTTACCTTTTCCATAAACCGCGGGCCGCGAATCCCAGGCGTTGCCTAAATCACCACTCGGCATGTCCTGCCATATCAGCATACCTACTTTATCGCAATGGTGATACCATCGTGCCGGTTCTACTTTAATGTGTTTCCGGATCATGTTGAAACCCATTTCCTTCGTCTTATCAATATCATAGATCATTGCTTCCTCTGTTGGCGGCGTATATAACCCATCTGGCCACCATCCCTGGTCGAGGGGACCGTACTGGAATACGAATTTGTTGTTCAACAACAATCTTTTGATGCCCTTATCGTCGGTGCCCACGGATATTTTGCGCATTGCAAAGTAGCTCTTCACTTCGTCAACATTCTTACCGTTACGGGTAACCGAAACTTTCAGTTCGTATAAGAAAGGATTATCGGTTGACCATAATTTTGGATTCTCAATTTTCAGGGTCGCATCTTCGCGGGGTGCACTTTCAACCTCGGCAACTTTGTTTGAACCATCCCATGCGGAAACAGAAACTTTATCGCCAGTCTTCGCGTTGACCACGGTTGTATTGATGATGATTTGCTGATTGTCGATATCGGGTGTTGGCTTTATATATTCAATGTGGCTTTCGGGAACTGCTTCGAGCCACACGGTTTGCCAGATACCTGTTACAGGAGTGTACCAGATGGATTCAGGTTTTACCACCTGCTTTCCTCTTGGCTGTGGACCTTCATCGGTCGGATCCCAAACGCTCAGTGTGATTTCCTGTTCGCCAGTTTTTTTGAGAAGTGGAGTGATCTCGAAGGAGAATGGGTCAAATCCACCTTCATGCGTTCCGGCCGGCTTTCCGTTAATGAATACGTTGGTTCTCCAGTCCACCGCCTGGAAGTGGAGAAGTATTTTCTTTCCTCTCAATTCTTTGTTCAGCGTAAACTTCCGGTTATACCAGAGCGTGTTGTCTTTCCCTACTGTTTTTCCTACTCCCGACAACGACGATTCAACCGCAAACGGCACAAGTATTTTACCATCCCAGGTAGATTGGTTTTGTGCATCTTTTGGGGTGATTGCATAGTTCCATAAGCCGTTTAAACTCATCCAGTTTTTCCTTTCCATCTGTGGACGTGGATATTCGGGTAACGGATTTTCCGGATTCACCTTATCGGCCCATTCTGAGGCTATCTTGCCGGGCACTCTTTTCCATTCCTGTGCAATCGAAGTTTGAACAAGGAATATTGCTGCTAACGCTAATGCAAAAATCTTTCTCATGTTGTAAATATATGATACAATAAACAGGCTTAAAATGCGGTTATTGATAGTTGAGTGTTAGTGACTTAGTCCCGAAATGGGAATAAATACAACCTATAAAAACCAACTCATGCACCCCAAATGTACCCTGCTTGCTTCTGCAACATTTTTATTGATTGCCACTGCAACAAGTTGCCGTGTATATCACACTACCGCGTCTGCGCCTCCTCCTGTTCCCACCCAGGAACGGGTAGTGGTAGTGAAAGAACAGCCGCGGGTTGTGGTAGTTAAAGAGCAACCCCAACAGCAACAGGTTGTTGTTGTAAATAACAATAATAATAACAATAACGTGATTAATGCGAGTCAACCTGCGGTTGATGATGCTGAATACGCTCGTAGAAGAGAGGCCGAGAGGCTGGAGATTGAGCGGATGGAAAGAGAGCGTCAGCAGTTGAGGTTAGAACTCGACAGGCTCGAAAAGGAGAGACTTGAGAGAGAACGTCTCGAAAAAGAGCGTCTGGAAAAGGAACGTGTTCAAAAAGAAAGTGTGGACAGGGAAGCGAGAATGAAAACCGTTGAGGAACGCAGGGCTATTCTCGTAAAAGATTTACGTGAAAGAGAAGCCCGCGAGAAAGCCGAAAAAGAAAGACTCGAAAAAGAGAGGCTTGAAAAAGAAAAAGTCGAAAAAGAAAGGCTCGAGAAAGAGAGACTTGAAAAGGAAAAATTAGAAAGAGAAAGGCTCTCAAAAGATAAAGCTGATAGAGAAGCCCGCGAAAAAGCGCTGAAAGAAAAATTGCAGAAAGAAAAACTGGCAAAAGAAAAGTTAGAAAAAGAGAAGCTTGAAAAAGAAAAAATAGAGAAAGATCAGAAAGACCAGAAAGACAGCCCGCTCGATCACGACAATGGTAAAGGCAACGATAAAAAACTGGCCGACACCGAGAAACAGAACGAACAGAAAGACGAGAAAGAGAAACAGAAAGAGAAAGAACAGAAAGAACAGAAAGACAGCCCGCTCGATCACGACAACGGTAAAGGCAACGATAAAAAACTGACCGACACCGAAAAACAGAACGAACAGAAAGACGAGAAAGAGAAACAGAAAGAGAAAGAGCAGAAAGACAGCCCGCTCGATCACGACAATGGTAAAGGCAACGATAAAAAACTGGCCGACACCGAAAAACAGAACGAACAGAAAGACGAGAAAGAGAAACAGAAAGAGAAAGATCAGAAAGACAGCCCGCTCGATCACGACAATGGTAAAGGCAACGATAAAAAACTGGCCGACACCGAAAAACAGAACGAACAGAAAGACGAGAAACAGAAAAACGAGAAAGATCAGAAAGGCGCAAAACAAAAAAGCACTGATATTAAAAGCCGCGGCAAAAAGCTGTAATAGTCCCTGTACCTTATGTAAAGGGATCAGTAGAAACTGATCCCTTTTTTATTGCCATTAACGGTGCATATGAGAACACTAAATTTTAATAAAAATCTTCTTCCTGTACATCCAGTACAGTATCAACCATTCGATGGTCAACACAAACGCACCCTTCACTAATGTAGACAGCCCTTCTCCAAAAACCTGGTCGTAGTGACCAAAATGGGTATAAAGTGTTTTTGTAATAAAGCTTCCGAAGCCATCAGCGATCACATAAGCCGCGATAGAATTCATTCCTATTACCAGCAGGATAAAGAACCACTTCTTTTTATCTTTCATATCCACGATCCAGTAAAACATCGCGAGAAGAACGAAGCAGCAACCACCACTGAACAGCACCCATGCCGGTGTCCATATTCTTTTAACGATCGGGTTGATACCGGCAAAATGTACAAGTAATCCGCCCGCAAGCAAACCGGCGCCAATAAACAAAAACCTTTTTGCTTTCTCTTTCGACACACGGTTCGAACGCAAAGTGTTTCCAGCTATCAAACCAAGTATCATTGTGCCAAGCGTCGGAATAAAACTCAGCGTCGAATAACCACCACCGTTATTCAAAAAAGGAGTTTCACGCGGAAACAAATTGAGGAACCACCGGTCGAACGACCAGGCGAAGTTTGCATTCTTGTTCCAGTGCGATAAAAATCCTGTACGGTTATGCGCCCAGTCGGGCGGAACACCGGTCTCTGCAAGATTATTTAACCCGGGCGGAATGGTATACAACGCAAACGCGAGCCAGTAACCAACGAGGATTACCACCAACGCGATCACCTGCATTTTCTGCGAACGAAATCCAAGCAAAAAGAGAAATGTATATCCGAGACCAATCTGGCTAAGTGTATCCTCGAACGTCCAATAGGTTTGTTCCGACCCTAGTGAACGCAGGAACACGCCGAGTAAAATAAGAATGAGTGATCGCCTTATCGCTGAACCCAGCATTTTTTCAAATGCAACACCTTTCGCTTTTCTGCTTGCTATGGAATAAGGCAATGCTACACCAACAAGGAATGAAAACGAGGGCTGAATCAGGTCATGCAGCGAACACCCTACCCAGGGAACGTGATCCTGGTTGAAATATAATATCTGCCAGAACGCGCTGGATGGATATGCCTCTGCAACATGCCTGAACGATAATACTTCAGCCATCATCAGCAACATCACAAAGCCACGGTAAACATCAACCGAAGCAACACGCTGTGGTGCAAAAACAGAGGAAGAGGCCCCGGTAACCTTAGAAGAAGCAATAGAAGTTTCCTTCATAAATAATTGTAACCACTGAAACAGCTCAATGAAATTTAGAGATAATAAAGCGCAATTTTACAATCAAACGTTTGCGTGATTTTACTTTATACCCCAGGGAACTTTCGGCGATTCATAGAAGTCAATATCCATTGCTCTCATTCGTGCGCCATGTTTCGCGAGCCTTAATTTATACTCATCCCAGCTCCGGCTGTTGTCGGGTGTCCAGCCTATTTCAGCGATTCCGGGAAGTCTTGGAAACACCATGTATTCGATTTCGTTCATGGTAGAAATAGTTTCTGTCCAAAGCGGGGCCTCTACGCCGAGAATATTGTCGTTCGAAATTTCTTTTGCCCGGCTCGAAAGCGTCCATATGTAACCGCTGTCTACTTCTATCAGTCCGGCCCACATCAATCCGAGCTTTGTAGTGCTATCGTATTTCATGTCGAGATAAGCTTTCGACGCGGGAGACATGATCAGTTTCGCACCTTGCTTTACAGCAGCTTTCGCATGCTCAACATTCGACCAGTACTGCACAATAGTGTTAGAATCGAGTGATGCCTGTGAAACTTCTTCCCATCCGATCATCTTCTTTCCATATTTTTTTGGAATAGACTGAATTTTGTTAAGGAAATAGATGAAATCCTTTTTAGCGGTAACATGGCTTTCATCACCACCAAGATGAATGTATGGGCCAGGTGTAATTGCAGCAAGTTCCTTCACCACATCATCAATGAATTTATAGACGGTGTCTTTTCTTGTGCAGAAAGTGCTGAAACCAACTTCAGTTTTGGTGTATAATTCAGTGGTTTTATTGTTACAGTTCAGAAAATCGTACGAGGCAAGCGCTGCGTTGGTATGACCGGGCATATCAATTTCGGGTATGATGGTCACATTTCTGTCCATTGCGTATCTCACGATGTCGCTGTACTGGTCCTGTGTGTAAAAGCCGCCTTTGCCTCCACCCACCTGTGTGCTTCCTCCATGTGTAGTGAGTTTTGGCCATGCTTTAATTTCGATGCGCCATCCCTGGTCGTCGGAAAGGTGCAGGTGCAGCTTGTTCATTTTGTAAGATGAAATAAGATCGATGTACCTTTTTACGTCATCAACGCTGAAGAAATGACGCGCAACATCGAGCATTGCACCGCGATAGCCGTACGACGGATAGTCGTGAATGGTTCCGGCTCCTACTACCCATGGAATATCCTGCTTCGAACTTTTCCATATTTCATTCGGCAGCAGTTGCAGGAGCGTTTGTATTCCGTTGAAAATTCCCGCAGGTTTGTTCGCGGAAATTTTTATGCCGGTTGGTTTAATTTCAAGATCGTAACCTTCATCGCCGAGATCAGCGCTGTTTGATGTGAGTGCGAGCGACACCTGGTTGTTTCCCTGTTCAGGGGCTACTTCAAGTTTGTAACCCGTTGCAGGAAATAATTTCTGAGCGAGGTATCCCGAAACACTTTCCAGGCCCGATGAAGCTTTGTCAATATATATAGCTGTTTTTTCATTGAACTGAAAACCTCCCTGTGAAGGTGTAACCAAAACCGGCTTAGGGATAAGGGGAACAGTTGAAATATCAGGAGCCGCAACGGCTTCGGGTTGATTACCTGATTGGCACGATGCAAAAATTAATAAGCATGCTGCCAGCAGAAGTTTTGAATACATTACGATGACATGTTTGGTGGTTATTGAATTACATTATGTTTAAGTCGTTGTTCGTGATGCGTGATGCGTGAAACGTGAATCGTCAATTCGCCTCACGCCCCACGTTCTTAGCCTGTACCTGTGCGCGAATGGAAAGCTCTGCCGCATACAGGCAATGTTCCTGCGGCATCGCTGTTTCCGTTCTGTTTAAAATATCGTCAACCAGCTGCGGGCCGTAAGTTAACGGCACATTGCTGCAATCCATATAGGTTGTTTCCTTATTGTTTACAAGAAACAAATGATTGGCCCCTTCCCTTCCGGCGATATCAATATTCTTACGCACTTCGATATA
>JAEUVS010000088.1 GCA_016786745.1 Chitinophagaceae bacterium
CCTCTAATATGGGTGAGAATAAACTCTATCTCAACAAAAGAGACTGGACGTTTGAAGATATTACCGCTAAGTCGGGAATGAAGCAGGACAGCATGTGGAGCACGGGAATTGTAATGGCAGACGTTAACAACGACGGCTGGCTCGACATGTATGTGTGCA
This sequence comes from Chitinophagaceae bacterium, assembly GCA_016786745.1. GTDB lineage: Bacteria > Bacteroidota > Bacteroidia > Chitinophagales > Chitinophagaceae > Flavitalea. Next base: position 160 of record JAEUVS010000088.1, read on the forward strand.
ATTCAGGTAACATGACCAATGGCAACAGACGGAACAAACTATACATCAACAACCACAATCTCACGTTTACTGAATCCGCGAAAGAGTATGGACTCGATATTTCATGCTACGCAACGCAGGCTTCGTTTTTTGACTACGATCTCGATGGCGACCTCGATTGCTTTCTGATTGCGAACAGCCCCATGCCGATCAATACGTTCGGATATATCAACAAGCGTAACCTTCCTGCAGAAGAATGGCCTGTAGAAAAGTTTGTGAGAGATGGCGGCGATCATTTGTACCGTAACGATAATGGAAAGTTCGTTGAAGTGTCGAAAGAGGCGGGCATTCATGGTACGCTGATGAGCTTCGGCCTCGGAGTATCAGTAGGGGATGTAAATAACGACGGTTACCCCGATATCTATGTGTCGAATGATTCGTACGAGCGCGATTATCTCTACATTAACCAGAAAGACGGCACGTTCAGCGATGATCTTGAAAAATGCATGAAGCAGATCAGCTTTTCGTCGATGGGCGCCGATGTGGCGGATATCAACAACGACGGCTATCCTGAAATTTTTACAACCGATATGTTGCCGGAAGACGACTATCGTTTAAAAACACTTGGCGCTTTTGATAATGTAGATGTGTATCGCACGAAACTTGAAATAGGTTTTTACCACCAGTTCATGAAAAATTGCCTGCAGCTGAATAATGGCGATGGAACATTTTCAGAGATCGCGAATTACAGCAAGGTTGATGCAACCGACTGGAGTTGGGGCGCGCTGATGTTTGATGCGGACAATGACGGGTACAACGATATTTTCGTTTGCAACGGGGTGAATAAAGATGTTACGAACCTGGATTTCATGCAGTTTTTCGCCAACGACGTAATACAGAAGATGGTGCTTACAGGGCGGAAAGATAAAGTGGAAGAAGTGTTGCGGCATATTCCCGTGACGCCGGTGTCTAATAAAACGTACAGGAATAAAGGCAATCTTGAATTTGAAGACGTAGGTACGCAATGGGGTCTTGGAGATAATTCATTTTCCAATGGCGCAGCATATGGCGATCTCGATAATGATGGCGATCTCGATCTTATTGTGAATAACGAAAACCAGCCGTCATTCATTTACAGGAATAATTCACGTGAGATTAACGGCAATCATTATTTCGGTTTGATGCTGAAAGGTGACAGTGCGAATGTGTTCGCTGTAGGGAGTAAGATAAAAGTGTATGCTGATGGGCAACTGTTTTTCCGCGAACATATTCCTAGCAGGGGATTTCAATCATCGATGGACTATAAACAGCTAATTGGAATTGGAGATAGAAGTAAAATTGATTCGGTGATTGTGCAATGGCCCGATCTTTCTTTTTCAAAGATTGAAAATCCCGCGGTTGATTCCGTTTATCGCGTGGATAAATCATCATTCCAAAAAATTCAAGCAATAAAATCAGCGTCTTTAGTTAACTCTCTTTTTGATTCGGTTCCTTCACCTTTTCAAAAGCATATCGAAGACGACTACGTTGATTTTTATTACGAGAGAAATATTCCCGAGATGATTTCGCGTGAGGGTCCGCGTGCTGCTTCTGCGGATGTTAATGGCGATGGTCTTGCTGACATCTATATTGGCGGAACGAAAGGAAATCCAGGGCAACTGTACATTCAAACTTCGGCAGGCAAATTTCAAAAGCTCGAGCAGAAAGTCTTTTACCAGTTCTCCACTTTCGAAGATGGGGCAAGCATCTTTTTCGATGCAGACAACGACGGCGACCAGGATTTATTTGTGGGCCCCGCGGGTAACCGCGACGCTTCGTATAGCAGGGAGATGCAATGCCGGTTATTACTAAATGATGGTAAAGGAAATTTCAGCCTGCATGCGTCATCGTTCCCCAAAATGGGTGTGAATGTGGCCGCTGTTGCGGTTGATGATATTGATAAAGATGGCGACCTCGATATGTTTGTGGGTGGACGGGCTATTTCGGGCAAATACGGCGAAACACCGCAGAGTTTTATCTTCATCAACGATGGTGCAGGTAATTTCCGGGATATAGCCGCAACCGGTAATGCCGGAATCGCGAAGGCTGGACTGATTACAGGCGCGGTTTTCTGCGATGTTACAGGCGACGACAGGAAAGAGTTGGTGATAGCGGGTGAATGGATGGCGCCGCGCATTTATTCGTATTCGGCGAATGGGTTCGAACAGGTAAAAAGTAATTTAGACACATTATCGGGATGGTGGCAGAGAATTGCTACCGCAGATTTGAACGGTGATGGAAAAGCAGATTTGGTTCTTGGCAATATCGGTGAGAATTTTTACCTCCATCCGGGCCCCGGTCGCCCTGTTAAATTGTGGATGAACGATTTCGACGGAAATGGGGAAATTGACAAGTTGCTTACACGAACAGTGGATGGAAAGGATAAGCCTGTTTTTCTCAAAAATGATCTGCAGGACCAGGTGCCGGGTATAAAGAAAGAAAACTTAAAACATCACGACTTTGCTTTGAAATCTATTCACGATCTTTTTGCAGCTGAGGCAATTGACAAAGCAGTTGTAAAAGAGGTGAACTACTGCAGTTCGATAATAGCCTTGAGCAAGGGCAACGGTCAATTTGAAATCCGTAAACTGCCGGCGCGTGGACAGCTTTCATCGGTTAACAGTATTCTTTGCGCCGATGTCAACAGCGACGGGCTAACCGATTTGATTACGGGTGGAAACAAATCAGGATTTCCACCACAGTTGCAGAAACTCGACGCAAGTTTTGGCGATGTTTTTATCAATAAGGGTAAAGGAGAATTTGAGTGGATGGAAAGGAATGACACGAACTTGCAGGTTGATGGAGAGGTGAGAGATATTTTAGATGTAAAAATGCGAAATGGAAATTATGTACTGTTCCTTCGAAATAATGATTTTCCAAAAATGTTCAGGCTAAACATACCCCGGGAGAATTAAGTATGCATTCAGGAAGACTATGGTTGTGTTTTTCTCTTGCGGTATGCCTCGCAGGTTTTTTGTTTTCTTCGTGTGAAGAAAAACAAAAAGGCCCTTTTGCCTTTGAAGTATTGCATAGTGACCGGACCGGGATAGATTTCTCAAACACACTTCAGTCGACCGATTCGTTCAATCTTTTTAAGTACATGTACTTCTACAACGGCGCAGGTGTGGGAGTAGGTGATTTCAATAACGATGGATTGCAGGATATTTTCTTCGCTTCGAACCAATCTCAAAATTCTATTTTCCTGAACAAGGGAAATATGCAATTCCGGAACGTTACAAAAGAAGCGGGTATTCCTTCAGACGATGCATGGAGCACGGGCGTCTCGGTAGTCGACATTAACAACGACGGACTGCTCGATATTTATGTTTCAAGAGTAGGCAAATACAGGATCCTGAACAGTCACAATCAATTTTTGGTATGCCAGGGAATAAATAAGGATGGCGTGCCTCAATACGTCGATAAATCTGAAGAACTTGGGTTGAATTTTTCTGGTTTCGGTACCCAGGCGGCTTTCTTTGACTACGACATGGACGGCGACCTTGATGCGTTTCTTTTGAACCATTCAATACACGAAGCTGGAAATTTCAGGGCAAGAAAGGAATTTGCAGGAACAAGTCATCCAACATCAGGCTGTAGAATTTTCAGAAATGACAGCCTGAAATTTACAGACGTTACAGCAACAAGTGGTGTAACGCATACTGCAATCGGTTATGGCCTCGGCATCGCGGTGAGTGATATCAACTCCGACGGTTATCCGGATGTGTATATCGGAAATGACTTTCATGAGAACGATTACCTGTACATCAATCAGCGAAACGGTACTTTCAAAGATTTATCTGATTCGTGCCTCATGCACACGAGCCGCTATACTATGGGCGTTGATGTTGCCGATGCGAACAATGATGGCTTGCCCGATATTGTTTCTGTCGATATGCTTCCTGCCGACCCGTATATTTTAAAACGCTCGCCCGGAGAAGATAGTTACGACGTGTTCAATCTGAAAATAAGTTATGGTTATAACTACCAGTACACGCGCAATGCGCTTCAGTACAATCGTGGTGATGGTCACTTCAGCGAAACCGGGTTGTACAGCGGGATCGCCGCAACCGACTGGTCGTGGGCGCCTCTTTGGTTCGACTTCGACAACGATGGGCTGAAGGATTTGTTTATTTCAAACGGAATTCCGAAACGTCTAAATGACATTGACTACATCAACTACATCTCCGATCAATCGATTCAGCAACAGATTAAGGATAACAAGCTTAATGAAAAGGACAGAACGCTGATTGATAAATTTCCACAGATAAAAATTCCGAATAAATTCTATCACAATAAGGGCGAGATGAAATTTGAGGATCTTCATGATTCTGTAGTAAACGCGCCTTCCTATTCCAACGGTGCAGCCTATGCAGATTTTGACAATGATGGTGACCTCGATGTAGTGGTGAATAATATTGATGACATGGCGGTTATTTACAGGAATAGATCGAATGATGCGCAGGCGAAAAAACATGTTGACATCGTTCTTAACGGTTCTTCAACAAACAGAAATGCGATAGGCGCCAAGGTGCTTTTGTATTCGGGGGGTAACATTATGCGATACGAAAAATTTCCCGTGCGTGGATTTCTTTCGAGCATGGAAACGCCTTTGCATATCGGTACACACGGCGCCCGGGTGGATTCAGCCGTGTTGATCTGGCCCGATAATACTTTTCAGAAATTGGATTTTGCCGGCGGCGAAACAGTGAAAGTAAATTATGAAACAGGCTTGCCGCAATACAAGTATTCTGCAAGCCTGAATGCAGGCAACTTTACTGCGAGTGATATCACGAATGAAACCGGAATCGATTTTTTCCATAAGGAGAATCCATTTCCTGAGTTTGATCGTGAACCGCTGATACCTCATATGATTTCTACAGAAGGTCCCGCGCTGGCAATTGCTGATATTGATGGAAATAACCTGGAAGATGTATTCATCGGCGCATCGAAAGGAAACAAGAGAGGGCTTTATTTGCAACAGAGGGATGGTAAATTCATCCGGATGCCGTTGCCTGCGTTCCAGGCGGATAGTAATTACGAAGACGTGGAGGCGTTATGGGCCGATGTAAACAACGATTCATTTCCCGACCTGGTGGTGGCGAGTGGTGGTAATGAATATTACGGAAAGGATTATCATCTTTTACCGCGTGTATATCTTAATAATGGAAAGGGCGGGCTCACTCGTAAACCCGATGCAATCTCGGGAATTTTCGAGACAACAGGTTGTGTTGCCGCGAACGATATTAACGGCGATGGTTTTATTGACCTGTTTATCGGTGGTCGTGGAATTCCGTGGCAATATGGTAGCAAAACATCATCGTATTTACTGATTAATGACGGAACAGGAAAGTTTCTCGACAAAACAGATCAGTATTGTCCCGACATAAAACAAGCGGGTTTTGTAACCGACGCTGTTTGGACGGATATGAATAACGACAAGAAGGCAGATTTGTTAATATGCTCGGAATGGGGCACCATCGATTCATATATCAATACAAACGGCAGGTATGTAAAAACGACTTTATGTGCCGAGAAAGGTTGGTGGAATTTCGTTTTGCCTGTGGATGTTAACGGCGATGGCAATATCGACATTGTTGCCGGCAATGTAGGGCTAAACAGCAGGCTTAAAGCATCTGAAAGAGAACCCGTGCGCCTCTACTACAATGATTTCGATGACAACGGGAAAAAAGAACAGGTGCTCACCTATTACCTCGGTGGAAAAGAAATTCCTTTCTCCAGCAAGGCGGAAATGGAAAAGCAGTTACCGGTTTTACGTAAACGTTTCAACTATGCGAAGGAATTTGCACGGGCGAGTTTAGAAGATATTGTCAGTGTCGATAAGCTTTCTGACGCCGACCATTTTTCGGCTGACTATTTTGCTAATTGCGTACTGGTAAATAAAGGGAACATGAAATTCGAGGTGCAATTGCTTCCCTGGGAAACACAACTTACTTCGTTCAGGGATGCAGTGGTAATTGATGCCAACAACGACAAATATCCGGACCTGCTGATGGTGGGGAATTATTATGAGAATAATATCGAGATGGGAAGATATGACGCGGATTATGGATCGCTGCTCATTAATAAGGGCGGGCAGGGATTTGAGTACAGGAAATTGAATGGAGTGGCGCTTAAGGGCCAATCAAGACGAGTGCAGAGATTAATGATTGGTAGAGTGGAGGCGTATGTTGTTGCGCGCAACGACGACAGCACGATGGTGATCCGGTTTAATAAACCTAAAAGTCAGTAAACAGGATTATACACCCGGGTGATCCACTTGGTGGTATCTTTTTCCAGCAACCTGTCGGTAACAAGATAATCGAATGGAATGGCCATCGAGATTCGGTTGAAGTCGATGAAATACTGGATCATCGTTTTATGGGCGTTGTGAATGGTATGAGGTCCTCCTTTTATTTCAGCAGTAAGGAAACGGCCGGGTACCATCCTGATAAAAGAAATGGAATCAGTGCCCTCAACCTTGCCGCTGATCGGAATGGCCACCATATTATTGAACAGCGTACTATCAATAGTGGAAACGTTCAGCATTGGCGGAGAAGTTTGAGAAACGCCGGCTGCTTTAGCGAACGTTTGGAGTTTTTTTATGTAAGAATAGATAAGCTCATCGGGAGGATATGTTAGCGATTTGAATCGGAAGGCGATAAGAAAAGTGTCTTTTGTAGAGGTTTCCTCGATGTGAAAACCGTAGACGTTTTCATTCTCCCGGACAAACGCCTGGAATTTTTTAAGCGCGGTGTTCATTTTTTCGCTGACGGATGCTGCAAGCCCGTATTGGCGGATTTTAGAAAGCGGATTTAAAACTTCAGGAAACTCACCGGACCACGAAACGGTGACCGAATCTTTAGACAGGGGAATTAACACCAGCGAAACCGGGAAATGAAAATTTTCATTTTTTACATCGAGCTCAACGGTATTTACGAGCTTTTTGGTAATGGAAAAATTTCCCCGCGATAATGTGTCCCAAACTTCCTGGCGGGTAAGTGTTCTGTAAGCGCCGTTGGTGCTGGTGACGAGGTTAACCCTACCGGAAATTTTTAATGGCGACGGAATTAAAAAATAAGTAATTATACAGGCAATAACGATGATGAACATTATTGCAACAAAAATTCGCATTCTCATACGCAAATTGCAACAGTATCCGAAAATAGTAAAAACTGCTAACTTTATTTAGATATGCTGAAGGTGCCAGGGTTTTATTTGCTCTTATTTTTCATTTGCCTGTTTCTTTCATGTGATCGCACCGAACACAACAACCCGAATGCGCTGTTCAGTCTCTTAACTCCCGCGGAAACCGGGATCTCTTTCAACAACGAAGTGAAGGATACCAAAAAGCTCAACATTTTTAATTTCAGAAATTTTTATAACGGCGCCGGCGTTTCTATCGGGGATATTAATAACGATGGCCTCCCTGATATTTTTTTTACTGCCAACCAGTCAAAAAACAAACTTTATGTCAACAAAGGCAATTGGAAATTCGAAGATGTTACCGATGCCGCTGGCATTAAGAATTTAAACAAATGGTACACCGGGGTTACCATGGCCGATGTAAACGGCGACGGATGGCTCGATATTTACGTTTGCAACAGTGGTGGACTGGTGGGATACAACCATCCCAACGAGCTTTACATCAACCAGAAAAACGGAACTTTTGCAGAAGAAGCAGCAAAGTATGGACTCGATGACAAGGGTCTTACCACTCACGCCGCTTTCTTCGATTACGATCACGATGGTGATCTTGATTGTTTTGTGCTCAATAATAGTCCGCGTTCAATTGAAAGCTTTGGTTACAACAAAAGTATTCGCAACATCCGCGATAAAGTAAATGGCGACCGCTTTTACAGAAATGATAATGGTAAATTTTCAGATGTAAGCGAAGAGGCCGGAATATATGGAAGTGAAATAGGTTTTGGTCTCGGCATAACTGTAGGCGATTTGAACAACGATGGCTGGGAAGACATGTACATATCAAATGATTTTTTTGAGAGGGATTATTTATACATCAACCAGCACAACGGAACATTTAAGGAGGTAATTAACGAGGCGATGGGCCACATCAGCCAGGGCTCGATGGGCTCTGATATGGTTGATATCAACAACGATGGATTGCTTGACGTATTCACAACGGAAATGCTGCCCGAAGATGACTACAAATTAAAAACAACCATAAAGTTCGACGACTATGACGTGCAGAACGCTCGCCTGCAGGGCGACTTCCATCACCAGTTTACTTCTAATTGTTTGCAATTAAACAACGGTGATGGCACTTTCAGCGAAATTGCGCAGCTGGCCGGTGTTGATGCAACAGGCTGGAGCTGGGGAGCGTTGAGTTTCGACTTCGATAATGATGGCCTGAAAGATTTATATGTGTGCAACGGAATCAGCAAGGACCTGACCGACCAGGATTTCCTGGAATTTTTCGGTAGCAACGAAGTGTTGAACAACGTGAAGGAAGGCGGCTTCAATTTCGAGGATATCCTGAAACGAATGCCTTCTAATAAAATTTCCAATTACGCTTTTGTTAACCGGGGTAACCTTCAATTCAAAAACTTAGCTGACTCGCTCGGACTTGCCACGCCGTCGTTCAGCAATGGCGCTGCTTATGGTGATCTTGACAATGACGGCGACCTGGATATTGTTGTTAACAACGCGAATGCCAATGCATTTGTTTACAGGAACAATGCGGCTGACCGGTTAAAAAATCATTTTCTTAAAGTAAAGCTGAAAGGTAATTCTCCGAATACGGCTGGCATCGGTTCCAGAATAACGCTGTTTGCGAAAAGCGGGAAACAGATCCTGGAGCAAATGCCGAGCAGGGGATTTCAGAGCAGTATAGATTTGACCCTGCATTTTGGCGTTGGCGATAATTCTGTAATAGATAGTATTTTGGTGAGGTGGCCCGATCAAACAGGGCAGTTGATTGAGAACATAAAGACAGATACGACAATCGTATTCGAACAAAGGAACGCGAAACGTGTTGCACCTGATCCTGTAAAAAATGAATTGAAACCGCTTTTCGAGGACGTTACTTCGAGCGTTATAAAAGGAACGATCACTCACCGTGAGAATCCGTTTATCGACTTTGATGTAGAGAGGTTGATACCCAAAATGTTATCCACCGAAGGGCCTTGCCTGGCTGTAGCCGATATAAACAATGATGGTATAAACGATTTCTTCTTAGGCAGCAGTGTTTCTGATACAGGGAAAATATTTATTCAGAATGCGGCCGGAAAGTTTCAGCAAATTTCCCAACCGGCTTTTGTGGCGGATAAATATTTTGAAACGACAGCAGCCGTTTTCTTTGATGTTGACAATGATAAGGATGAAGATCTGCTATTGGGCTCGGGCGGTAACCAGGTGAAGGCAAACTCGCCGTACCTCAACCTGCGATTGTATAAAAATGACGGTAAGGGAAATTTTTTACGCGACACATCTTTCATTCCGCGTCTCGCTGTTAACGCATCGTGTATTGTGTTGACAGATATTGATGGAGATAAGAAGCAGGATATATTTATCGGCGCACGGTGTGTTCCCGGCACATATGGAATTTTGCCGTCGAGTGTGTTATTGAAGAATAATGGAAACGGCACATTCTCGGATGTTACAAAAACACACGCGCAGGTTCTTGAGGGGCTCGGCATGGTCACCGATGCGAAAAGTGCGGATATTGATAAAGACGGGCGCGAAGAATTGATAATCGTTGGCGACTGGATGCCTGTTACTGTGATGAAGTTTGAAAATGGAGTGATGAAAAAATCATTTGAGATTGAGAATTCAAATGGATGGTGGAATTGCGTAGAGATAAATGATGTGGATGGTGATGGCGATATGGATTTGCTTGCGGGAAATGCGGGTTTGAATTCGAGAATAAAGGGTACAGCTGACAAGCCCGCGAAGCTGTATGTAGGAGATTTTGATTCGAACGGCCAGGTGGAATGTGTACCTGTTTACTATAAAACGGATGGAAAGCCGTATCCCTATTTTATGAAGGGAGAATTGCAGAGCCAGGTTCCAGCGTTGAAAAAAGTGTTTCTGTATTTCCGTGATTATGCGGGCAAGCCGATAGAGGAGATTTTTACAGAAGATCAGTTGAAGAATATTTCTGTGTTAGAAGTAAACGAAACACGGACGTGCCTGTTCAGAAACGATGGCAAAGGGTACTTCACGAAAGAGGCCCTGCCGGGCGAGGCGCAGCTGTCGTATGTATTTGCTGCGTGTGTTGATGATTTAGATGGTGACCGGAAAAAAGATATTTTTTTAGCCGGGAATTTTTATGGGTTGAAGCCGCAGGCGGGCCGTTTTGATGCGAGTTACGGTACTACGCTCCTCGGAGGAACGAAATATGTGACGCCGGCCGAAAGTGGTTTGTTTGTGAACGGGGAAGTGAGGGATATCACGATGGTGGGAGAATATATAGTGGTGGCGGTAAATAATCAGCCGTTAAAAATATTCAAACGCGCCAATAAGTTTTAAAAGGGTCAAAATTTTTATTGTTTTTCAATCACTTATAAAGGCGCATCCAAAAATACTTTCTCAAAAAGCAAAATAAACCCTGTCGCTCCCTTACCTTTGCGCTCCATTTTCAACTTATTTCTCCCGGGTTGGCGGAGAGATTCAAAATCAGATCAATGAGCAAATTACATTTCACTACAAAACATGCTAACGCGGCTACCGTTAAACACAACTGGTACGTTGTGGATGGTACCAATCAAACCGTTGGACGCATGTGTGCTAAAATAGCTGCTGTTCTTAAGGGTAAGAACAAGGCCTATTACACGCCACATGTCGATTGCGGAGACTTTGTTGTCGTTATTAATGCGAACAAGGTAAAATTTACCGGAAACAAGCTGGATGACAAGGAATACCTGACATTTTCAGGATATCCCGGAGGTCAGAAATCGGAAACTGCGAGAAACCTTCTTGCGCGCCGTCCGGAAGCCGTAATCGAAAGAGCGGTAAAAGGAATGCTCCCGAAGAACAGGCTGGGGCGTAAAATGTTTAAAAAGCTGTTCGTGTATGCCGATGCAGAACATCAGCACACTGCGCAAAAACCACAACCTTTAACTTTCTAATCGAGTATACATGGAAAAGCAGAAAAACGCCGTAGGCCGCCGTAAGGAAGCAGTTACAAGAATTTTCCTTTCCAAAGGAAGCGGTAACATCACGGTTAATGATAAAAACTACAAGGAATATTTCGCATTGCAATACCTGCAGAACCAGGTTGAACTTCCTCTTAAAACAGTTCAATCGCTCGACAAATTCGATGTAAAGATCAATGCATCGGGTGGTGGTATCAAGGGCCAGGCCGAAGCGGCCAAGCTGGGTATCGCGAGGGCGTTGGTTGAACTGAACGCTGAGTTTCGTCCTGCTCTTAAAGCGGTAGGCGTGCTGAAACGCGATCCAAGATCAGTAGAGCGTAAGAAATTCGGTCACAAGAAAGCACGTAAGAGCTTCCAATTCAGCAAGCGTTAATCACAACTATCAAATTACAATTAATAATAGATGGAAAACAACACTTCATTACAACAGCAATTACTTGAAGCAGGCGTTCATTTTGGCCACCTGCGTAAGAAGTGGAACCCGAAAATGCTGCCTTACATCTTTGCTGAAAAGAAAGGCATTCACATTATAGATCTCAACAAAACCACGGAAAGTCTCCAGGAAGTTGCGGGAGTACTCAAGCAGATCGCACGCAGCGGAAAGAAGATCATGTTCGTGGGCACCAAGAAGCAGGCAAAGGAAATTGTTACTGAATGCGCACGCAAAATCAATATGCCCTTCGCCACAGAACGCTGGCTCGGTGGTATGCTCACCAACTTCAACACTGTTCGTAAAAGCGTGAAAAAAATGCAGAGCATCGATAAAATGCTCGGCGACGGCAGCGCGGAAAGTCTCACCAAAAAAGAACGTCTCCAGCTTCAGCGCGACCGCGACAAGATGGACAAAGTTCTCGGTGGTATTTCGCAACTCGGAAGGGTGCCTGCGGCGCTGTTTATCGTTGACATTGGGCACGAGCACATCGCATTGGCAGAAGCAAAACGCCTGGGCATTACAACGTTCGGAATTGTTGATACCAACTGCGATCCCAATAAAGTTGATTTCCCGATTCCAGGTAACGACGATGCTACAAAGTCGATCGCAATCATCACCCAGTATATCACTGCTGCTATCGCAGAAGGTCTTGCTGAAAGACAGGCTGCGAAAGACGAAGATGTTGAAGAAGCAGGAAGCGATGAAAATGAAAAACGTGCTGACCGCATCCAGGCTGAAGCTGAAGCTGAAAGCGGACGTGGACGCACTGGCGGAGATGGTGGAAGAGGTCGTGGTACAGGAGCTCCTCGCCGACGTACCCCAACAGCGGGTGGTGGCGGAAGAAGACCTGGTGGACCGAGATAGACGAGAAGCGTGATCCGTGAAGCGTGATCCGTGAAGCGACAATGTTTCGCCTGACGATTCACGCCTCACGAAAAGCAAATTCAGAATTAAAACTCATTACAAATGTCAACAGCAACTATAACAGCGGCTGATATCAATAAGCTTCGCCAGGCAACCGGCGCAGGTATGATGGACTGCCGCAAAGCTCTAACAGAAACAAACGGTGATTTTGAAGCGGCGATAGACTGGCTCAGAAAGAAAGGCGCTAAAGTAGCTGCACTTCGTGGCGACCGTGAAGCAAAAGAAGGAGTGGTAATAGCAAAAACAACAGCCGACAATAAAACAGGTATCGCATTTTGCGTTAGCTGCGAAACAGATTTCGTAAGCAAGAACGCTGACTTCGTTGCATTTGCGCAAAGCATCGGCGACGCGGCTATAGCGAAGAACGTGAAGAGCGCCGAGGAGCTTAACAATACAACAATCAACGGAGCTAAAATCGCTGATCTTGTGAACGACAAGCTTGCAAGCATTGGCGAAAAGATAGGCATCACTAAATTCGAGCGCGTAGACGCTGAATATGTGGCCTCATATATACACGGTGCCAACCGTATCGGTGTTCTCGTAGGATTCAACAAACCCGTAAAAGAAGCAGGTAAAGATGTTGCCATGCAGATCGCGGCAATGAACCCGGTAGCGGTAGACGCCGACAGCGTACCTGCAGCTACTATTGAAAGGGAAAGATCAATTGTTACCGAGCAGATAAAAGCAGATCCTAAAATGGCTGGCAAACCAGCTGAAATGATCGCGAAAATCGCAGATGGAAAACTGAACGCATTCTTCAAAGAACAAACTCTACTTCAACAGGTATTCGTAAAAGACGGATCAAAAAGTGTTGCGGATCATCTGAAAGGTGTAGATTCAACTTTGAAAGTAACTGAGTTCAAGAGAGTGGCTCTCGGATAACAATCCAAAAAACAGATAGTTCCTAATGCTTCCGAAATACAAACGTATTCTGCTGAAATTGTCGGGTGAATCATTGATGGGTGATAAAAGTTTCGGCATGGATCCCGGTGTGATTGAACAGTACGCAAGAGATATAAAAGGAATAACGGAGCTCGGGGTCCAGGTAGCGGTAGTAATAGGTGGCGGCAACATATACAGGGGTATGAACGAAAAAGACACCGGTATAGAAAGAGCTCATGGCGATTATATGGGTATGCTCGCCACCGTAATAAATGGCATGGCAATGCAGGCAATGCTTGAAAAAGTAGGTGTGTACACCCGCCTGCAAAGCGCAATCAAAATGGAACAGATCGCCGAACCTTATATCAGGCGCAGGGCCATCAGGCACCTCGAAAAAGGAAGGGTAGTGATCTTCGGCGCCGGCACCGGCAACCCCTATTTTACCACAGACACCGCAGGCTCTCTCAGAGCCATTGAAATACAGGCTGATGTGATCCTGAAGGGAACAAGAGTGGATGGCATCTACTCCGCGGATCCTGAAAAGGATAAAACAGCTACAAAGTATTCAAGAATAACTTTCCAGGAATGTATATCCAAAAACCTCAAGGTAATGGATATGACCGCCTTCACCTTATGCATGGAGAACAAGCTGCCTATCATCGTGTTCGATATGAACAAGGCCGGAAACCTGCACAGGGTGGTAACCGGCGAACGGGTAGGAACACTCGTCGAAAACTAAAATAGACCGTATTTCTTACCTCTTTTTTGGTGAGTTTACTTGTAATTTTCGAATTCCCGTAGTATTTTTCACCTCAGAATAAAGCCACTATCCCCCTAAGTGGCTTTTTTTATTGGCGGTTCAACATCCTGTGGAGAACGGTTTTTCTAAACCATTATAAAACCCAAACGTTACCCGAACCGTTATGAACTCATTGGCAATCATTCTAGGTTATAGTGTTACCATTGGGCTACCGGAAATGATCATCTTTCTTCTGGCTGCCATCCTCTTGGGATTCTCGATTCATTTTTACTGGACAGGAAAACGCGGTGTTCCCGGTATTAAAACCGATATGCCCCTCGACGACTCGAAAATTTCAGACGAAGATCAGTCGCGCCTGCAACTTTATGAACAAATAGAAAAACACGAAAAAACGCAGGACAGACTTCAGAAAGAATTGCAGAGAATGTCTGAAACCGAAAAGTCGCTCTTGCGCGAACTGGAAGAATCGAGGGAAGAAATATCCAGGCTTGAAAAAGCTGCCGAGAAAACAATCGCTGCAGAACCTCAACCACAGCCGCAGCAAACTCAATACATACCCGCACGACAGTACTCCGAACTGGTGATGGCCCAGCAACACCTTAATGAATCTTTGTCGAAAGAGATGACGGAAAGACTGGAAAAGGCTTACCAGGAATTTAATTTCCTGCAGGATAGAATAAATAAAATTCACTCCCAGGTTATCGATCCGAGCAAAAGAAATTTCGAGTTCGATGAGCTTGAACAATCATATTTCAAATTAACAAAGGAGTACGACGAGCTTAAGATCAAGCACCTCACACTTATGGACGATGCCCAGAGGCTCACGCGCGCTCTTGCCGACACCGACGAAAAGCTTCGCGATGCGAATTTTCAGAAGCAGCAGCTTTCTAAAAAAGTGCTGTTCCTCGAAGAGCTTGCAAATGATCTGCAACAGATGTCGGGACATCATAAAAAGCTGGAGGGCCAGCTTCGCAGGATCAGCGAAATTGAAACTTTGTTAAGTCGCACGGCTCAGGATAAAAGGAGCTAAATTTGCCAGATGGCCGGGCAGATTTCAGATATAAGAAAAGACTACATTCTCAAATCGTTCAGTGAAAAAGACGCATTGCCTGATCCCATAAGGCAATTTGATAGGTGGTGGAAGGAAGCTTTCGAGAGTAATATTCCCGAAGTAAATGCAATGACGCTCGCTACCTCGTCTGCCGACGGCGTTCCTTCTGCAAGAATCGTTCTCCTCAAAGGTTTCGACGACGAAGGCTTCCTGTTCTTCACTAATTACAACAGTTATAAAGCAAAGCAACTGGAAGAAAATCCGCGCGCCTGCCTGGTATTTTTCTGGAAGGAGATAGAACGACAGGTGAGAGTTACGGGTATTATAGAAAAAGTGGATGCGAATATAAGTGAAGAATATTTCAATAGCAGGCCGGAACTCAGCAGGTTAAGTGCTATAGCCTCGCCACAGAGTGAAGTAATTGCCAGCAGGGATTGGCTCGAGAAAGAAGTAGAAAAAATAAAAACCAACGGTAATAAATTCAGGCGGCCCGGTCATTGGGGCGGATACCGCGTAAAACCTATCACCATAGAATTCTGGCAAGGCCGCGCTAATCGCCTTCACGACAGGTTACAATACACGCTCGAGGATACGGGCGACTGGAAAATTGAAAGGTTGGCGCCGTAAAATATATCCCTCGAAAAAAAATTATTTCTTCTTAGCTGGCGCAGATTTTTTCTTTGCTACGCGGGGTCTTGTTTTGCCAAAAGAACCTTTGAAAATTTTTCCCTTCTTTGTTTTTTTATCTCCTCTTCCCATATTATTAATTTAAGTAATCACAAAAATAAAAGGTAAAGTTCAAATACCGTGTCCACTTACGAATTTTTGAACTTTACCTTACCGGTAAATTAACCTGCTTTATAATTTGCCCTGTAATTCTTTTCCTGCTTTAAACCTGGCAACTTTCTTCGCCTTGATTTTTATCACTGCGCCAGTTTGAGGGTTACGTCCGTTTCTTGCTGACCTTTTCGAAACAGAAAATGTTCCAAAACCTACAAGCGTTACTTTTCCGCCGCCTTTTAAAGTTTTGGTTACTGCCTCGATGAATGAGTCGACAGCCATGTTCGACTGTGTTTTTGTAATGCCAGCATCATCGGCAATCTTAGCAATTAATTCAGCTTTGTTCATAGTGTAAATTTTATCAGCGACAAATTTATAAGCTTTTTCTAAGAGCATCCGGCTAATTAATAGTAATCGCCCCTATATTATCCACATTTGGTTAACAACTCACGCGTATTCGAGTATCGGCATCAACCATCTTTCCGCTTCTTCCAAACTCATTTTTTTTCTGCGGGCGTAGTCTTCAACCTGGTCTTTCGCGATTTTACCTACACCGAAATACTTGCTCTCGGGATGGGAAAAATACCATCCGCAAACCGCGGCAGCGGGATACATTGCAAGAGATTCTGTGAGCTCAATGCCTGTGTTTTCCGTAGCATTAAGCAAGTTGAACAATTTTATTTTCTCTGTGTGATCCGGGCACGCTGGATAACCCGGAGCGGGCCTGATGCCACGGTATTGTTCCGCTATCAGCTGTTCGTTGTTGAGGTGTTCATCTTTATCGTATCCCCACAATTCTTTACGCACCATTTCGTGCAGCTTTTCGGCAAACGCTTCAGCAAGCCTGTCGGCCAAAGCCTGCAAAGTAATTTTATTGTAGTCGTCGTGTTGTTCCTGGAAGCGTTTGATGTGTTCTTCAATGCCATGAATACTTACAGCAAATGCGCCGATATGGTCATTGATATTCGCATCGGCGGGAGCAATAAAGTCAGCCAGTGAATTGTTCGCCTGGTTTGCAGCTTTCTTTGTTTGCTGTCGTAGAAATTCGAGATCAACACCTTCTTCAGTGAGGTGAATGGTGTCTTTTCCGTCTGAAACCGCGCTCCAAAAACCGATTACACCTTCCGCATGCAACCACTTTTCATCAATTATTTTTTTGAGCAGCGATTTTGCATCGTTGTACAAACGTGTCGCTTCAGCCCCGATTTTTTCATCACTCAATATTTGTGGGAACTTGCCGTGCATTTCCCAGGCAATAAAAAAGGGCTGCCAGTCTATATATTTAGATATCTCTTCTAAGTCAAAGTCACGAAACACTTTCACTCCTTTGAAAGCCGGTACCGGCGCTGAATAGTTTTTCCACCCGAGCTGTTGCTTGTTTGCCTGCGCTTCTTTGAAGGTAAGCAACTGTTTTACCGTTTTGCGGCTCGCAAAGTCCTGGGCAAGCTTCGCATATTCTGTTTTAACTCCTGAAATAAATTCGGTTTTTTGCTCCGGGCTCAGCAGTGAACCCGCCACAGTAACACTCCTCGACGCATCGAGTACGTGTATTACGCCATTGTCGTATTGCGGAGCAATTTTAACGGCAGTATGCATTCTCGATGTTGTCGCGCCGCCGATCAGCAGCGGCTGATTCATCTTCCTCCGTTTCATCTCATGTGCCACATGAACCATTTCATCGAGGGAAGGAGTGATGAGGCCGCTAAGACCGATGATATCGGCTTTTTCTTTTTCTGCAGTATCAAGAATTTTATCCGCAGGCACCATCACACCAAGATCAATAATATCATAACCATTACATCCCAGCACTACTCCCACTATATTCTTACCAATATCATGCACGTCGCCTTTAACAGTGGCAAGAAGTATCCTGGCTACACTGCCTTGCTGCGCAGCCGGGTTGTTTTTCTTTTCTTCTTCGATGTAGGGAGTTAAAATGGCAACGCTTTTCTTCATTACGCGCGCGCTTTTTACCACCTGTGGAAGAAACATTTTTCCTGCGCCGAACAGGTCGCCGACAACATTCATTCCATCCATCAGCGGACCTTCTATCACATCCAACGGTTTCGGGTATGCTTTACGGGCCTCTTCCGTATCCGCATCAATATAATCTGTAATACCATTTACCAGGGCGTGTTTCAGCCTCTCTTCGACCGGGGTATTTCTCCATGCGTCATCTTTCTTTTCGACTTTTCCCTGCGATTTTACAGTTTCAGCAAAAGCGATGAGTTTTTCCGTAGACTGGTTATGATCATTGTTGCGATTCAGTATCACATCTTCACAAAGGTTCCGAAGCCCGGGCTCTATTTCATCGTATACCGCGAGTTGTCCCGCGTTTACAATGCCCATGTTCATGCCCGCTTTTATAGCATGGAACAGGAACACTGCGTGCATGGCTTCGCGCACCGGTTCATTTCCCCTGAATGAAAAGGAAAGGTTACTCACCCCGCCGCTCACGCCCACCAAAGGCATGAGGGCCTTTATTTCTTTTGTCGCCTCGATGAAGTCGACACCGTAGTTATTATGTTCTTCAAGACCTGTAGCGATTGCGAATATGTTCGGATCGAAAATAATATCCTGCGGGTCGAAACCTACTTTTTCAGTGAGAATTTTATATGCGCGATGGCTGATTTGAACCTTCTTTTCTTTCGTATCGGCCTGGCCATTTTCGTCGAACGCCATAACGATCACCGCTGCGCCATAGCTCTGGCAGATGATGGCCTGTTCAATAAACTTTTTTTCGCCTTCTTTCAGAGAGATAGAATTGACGATGCTTTTTCCCTGTACACATTTTAGTCCCGCTTCTATGATTTCGAATTTCGACGAATCGATCATCACGGGAATTTTCGCGATGTCGGGCTCACTTTGAAGCAGGTTGATGAAGGTGGTCATCGCTTCCACACCATCGAGCATCGCATCGTCCATGTTCACATCAAGTACCTGTGCGCCGTTCTCCACCTGTTGCCGCGCAACGCTCAGGGCTTCTTCGTATTTATTATCCTTGATTAATCTCGCGAACTTTTTTGATCCTGTAACGTTGGTACGCTCACCGATATTTACAAAATTCGTCTCAGGGCGAACGGTCAACGGTTCCAGGCCCGACAATCGGAGATATGGCCAAATCCTAATAGGTTCACTCATAGTTCTTCTTTAAGCTAATTCCTTTTCTGTAACGGGTAGCACTCTCGGTTTTATTGACCTTACGTGTTCAGCAATGTGCCTGATATGGTCAGGCGTGGTGCCGCAGCAGCCGCCCACGATATTCACAAACCCTTCCTGCGCCCAGTCTTCCAGGAAATGCGCGGTTTCCTCTGGTTGCTCGTCGTATTCACCCATCGCATTGGGCAGGCCAGCATTGGGGTAAGCAGACACATAGCACGATGCCATCTGCGAAAGTTCCTCTATGTGCGGACGCATTTCCTTTGCGCCGAGTGCACAGTTTAGTCCTATGCTCAAAGGCTTCGCGTGCATCACTGAGGTGTAAAACGCTTCGAGTGTTTGCCCGCTAAGCGTTCTGCCCGAAGCATCCGTAATTGTTCCGCTGATCATAACCGGTAGCGGTTGTTTTCCTGTTTCCCTGAAAAACTTTTTAATCGCGAAGATCGCAGCTTTGGCGTTCAATGTATCGAATATTGTTTCTATCAGCAGGAGATCTACGCCACCATCAGACAGGCCTTTTACCTGGTCGTAGTAAGCGGATACCACTTCATCGAAGGTTACGGCCCTGTAACCGGGGTTGTTTACATCCGGTGAAAGGGAAAGTGTTTTGTTAAGCGGACCGATTGCCCCGGCTATCCAGGCTTTTTTACCTGATTGCTTAATCGCCTCTTTTGTGCATTTGACAGCCGCTACGTTTAGTTCATATGCCAGTTGCTGCATGTCGTAGTCGGCCATTGAAATGGCGGTACTGTTAAATGTGTTTGTTTCTATGATATCGGCACCGGCATCAATATATTGCTTGTGAATTTCGGTGATAATTTGCGGTTGGGTGATGCTGAGCAGGTCGTTGTTACCTTTCAGGTCGGTGTGCCAGTTGGCAAAACGTTCGCCACGATAGTCTTTTTCAGCGAGCTTATAGCGCTGAATCATGGTTCCCATTGCGCCATCAATGATAAGAATGCGTTTATCCAGTTCTTCCCTGATATTATTCATAAGAATGTCTTTCGAATGATAAAATTGCTGAACAGCTAAACGTTTGGGAAACCGGGATGAGATGTTTCGTTGGCGTTTATTAGTTCAGTTTTTTGGAACAGGCTGAACAATAAACAAATCGGCCTGCAGCGCGAAGATAGTGAAAAAAGTGAGAAGTGAGAAGCGGGTGGTGAGAAGGACCTAATAATTAACGAACCTTTCGACGGGCACCCTGTTCTGTAAACTCCGGGCGAGTGTCATCTCATCAGCATATTCCAGTTCTCCGCCAAAGGCTATACCCCTGGCGATAGTAGTAATATTAATGCTATGTGGTTGTAGCTTTTTCTGAATGTAGTAAATAGTAGTATCTCCCTGGATAGTGGGGTTCAAAGCAAAGATGAGTTCCTGCACGTTCTCCTTTTGCACCCTGTTGATGAGCAGTTCGATATTCAGTTGATCGGGACCCACCCCATCAAGCGGAGATATGATTCCACCTAACACATGGTAAGTGCCGTTATACTGCTGTGTGCTTTCGATGGCAATTACATCCCGGATGTTTTCAACAACGCAAACCATTTCGTGGCGCCTCATCGAGTTAGAGCAAATAGAACAGACATCAGCATCGGAAATGTTGCAGCAGCGCTGGCAGAATTTTATCTCCTGCCTCATTTTCAGTACAGTTTCACCAAAACTTTGTACAAGTGCCGCATCCTGTTTTACAAGGTGGAGAACAAGCCTTAGCGCAGTCTTTTTTCCAATCCCCGGCAACCGGGCAAATTCATTAACCGCATCTTCGAGAAGGGAGGAAGAAAATTGCATTCTGCAAAAATAATAAGTTTACTGATGCTTTCATTCTCCGCCGATCCCTCGCTGCGCTCGGGATGACAACGGCACCAACCCCTCACGCCTCACGCTCACGCCTCACGCTTCACGTTAAAGCTGAATATCTATCTCATTATCCCAATTCGCTTTCACATTCACTTTTCGTGTGACCCTCCTTACTTTTTCAGGCTGCCGGTGCTCACCAAAAAATTGCCCCGTATCCCAAACACCGTTTTTATTCCTGTCTGAAACAATGCGCAGTTCGTACTCACCCGGTCTGAACAACCGCGCATAGAAAGTATTATTTGTAAACGTATGAGAGTATTTCACATCTTCACCCTGTATAAATTGCAGCACAGGGTTGTCGGCCAGGGAAAGCCCGAGAAACCGTATCCTTACCAATCCATATTCAGCATTTCTTCTTGTTGTAAACGATATCGTATCATTCTTCAATAACCTTCTGCCCGAAGTATCCTCAGCGAAAAGCGTATCGATAAGAATCTTATAACTGGTATTTTCCGTCCAGGGATATACAACCGCTATTTTTTTGTTCGAGGTATCTCTCTTAAATGAATAACCGCGTACGGGCCTGTAGTTCGTATCCGTCAGCACCACCCTTGTAGAATCGAATTTCGCAATCGGTTCCGGCGTAAAATCAAATTCAAAGTTCTGGAGCAGATCGAAAGAGGCGCCATCATTATTCGTTTGATACCTCAGCACACGATCTTCATCCTCCGGACGCTTAGGTTTTCGCTGCACGGTCGGTAATGACGATGAGGATTTTTTTGTCGCGGTATCTTTTTCCAGGAACGCATACATTAAATAATCGTTTTTGCCATCTTCAGGGCGAACAACAGAATCCGCAAATGCGAACAATTG
>JAEUVS010000093.1 GCA_016786745.1 Chitinophagaceae bacterium
ATCCATTTCATTCAAAATAGAATCCAGGAAGGCGGTTGAGTCCCTCCCGGATTCATTTTGAGCTGAAACGACGTACGAATTAAAAAGAAATATAATTAGAAAGGCTTTCTTCATAAACACAATAGGTTACCATAGAACGCCTGGGGTAGTTCAAATAGTGCCCTGGCACGGAAAGCCGGATATGGGAAATGGGAAACGGAGTGAGAACTATCTTTTTTGACGTTCTTTATTGATAAGACCTTGTCTTAACTGGCGTCTTTCGGAAAGTTCCTTTTGTACGATATTTCCGAAATCCTTCTCGGACCGGAAAAAGGTATTAACCTTGTCAGGGTTCAGGGCCCTGGAAAATTCAGTATTGTACTTTTTACGGATACGCAGGTACTTTTCTTCAGTGTCGAGTTCCGATGCGTTGTCTCTACGCTGCTCGCGCCTTACCTGGCGCATTTCGTTCGCGTAATTGTTGTAAATGGGCCAGAATCGTTGCGCTTCATCGGGTGACAGGTTCAGCTTCTTCGTAATGTACGCAATTTTCAGCGCTTCAATACGTCCGCCATCGCCTTCCTGGGTAAGATTGTTTTGTTGTGAAAAAAGAGAAAGGGTACAGATTAAAAACAATATGGTTAGTAAATGTTTCATTAATATCCTTAATTGAATTTTTCTCTTACAGCGTTCTGATCAATAAATTTTTCCAAATCCGTGTCTGGAATATCGGCGAGCATCAACTTCACATCATCTTCATTAATCTCGCCTGTGCTGCCGTTATCGTACGATATAATCGTTGATGCTTCCAGGAAATTCGCTAATTCGTTCTCACTCAGCTGGTCTACTTTCGTCTGCAATTCCTTCTGCACTTCGGCGTCGGGTTTCATCGCGTACTGGCCATTATCCGGTTGCCGCAACATGAAATACGCTGCAATGGCGATAATACCAATGGTTATGGCGGCTGCCGCATATCTGAACGTATTACGCGGCTGGAACATTTTCACTACGCGCGCCGGTTTGGTATTTTCAGTCGTCGCACCGGTAATAGCCGGTGTGAGCGTATCGAAATAACCAGCCGGGGTGCTGAAAGGCATTTTTTTACTTAATCCACTCAAAAGAGGAGAAATTACCTCCAGTTCTTCTTTCGCAGAAAACGCATTTTCCGTTTTAATTCTCAGCAGAACCAACCCGGGCAAACTATCGAAATAACCCGCCGGTACCCTGAAAGGGTGCTGATTTTCAATGTCTGCCAGTTTTGGGGCAGCATCTTTCAGCTCATCGAGTATTTCTTTTCTGCGGTTCATATCCTTTAGATGTGATTTAACATTTAAAGTTTAATGGTTGAGGATAAATTCTTCGATCTTTTTTGCCGCGTGGTGATAAGACGCCTTAAGGGCGCCTTCCGACGTCTCTAATATCTGGCTGATTTCGCTGTAAGGCATTTCATCATAATATCTCATGTTGAACACTAAGCGCTGCTTTTCAGGCAATTGCTGTATGGCCAGTTGCAGCTTCCACTCGAGTTTCGCCGCATCGAAGTCTTTATCCGCTTTAATGCTGTTACTCAATCCCTCTTCAACATCTCCAAAGGGCACCGCGGCCTTTTTCTTTTTCTGTTCGAGGAAGCTTAAACTTTCATTTGTCGCGATCCGGTAGAGCCAGGTGTACAACCTCGAATCTTCCCTGAAGTTGGCCAGGCCATTCCACACCTTGATAAACACATTCTGAAGTACGTCGTTGGCATCGTCGTGGTCAACCACCATACGGCGCACATGCCAGTATAATTTTTCCTGGTACTTTTTGATAATGGCGGTAAATCCGGATTCCCTCGTGCTCTCCGTTCTGAATTGCATCAACAATAACTCATCCGTCTGCTCCGCCATATTGGGGTTTTCGTTTCGCAATATTAGGGAAAAAGGCCCTCACGATTGACGATTCACGCTTCACGCCTCACGCCTCACGCTTCACGATCCTCGCCGTCACAATCAGCTGACCCGTATGCCTCATCGTATGTTCAGCAGCGTGAAATAGAAGTCCGAGGGTTGTTGATGGCAACTGTTTTCTTCCCACGCCGCGCGCATCCGTAAGCGTTTTCGGATCGAAGGTTTTCAACCGGGCGATCGATTCTTTTATCTTATCATCAAGGTTTTTCAACAAAATCTTTGTTGTAATTGATGCATCCTCCAGGCCCTCTTCAGAAAGATATTTTAACTGTGGGTTCGACAGCTGAAGTGTATTCGCATAAGAGAAAAGGCGGTCGAGCACACCGGGAATATGCTGCAAGTGAAATGCAACAGACGCTACATCTTCTGGTTGTTTCCACAACAAATCGTCAGGAAAATCTTTTAGTATTTCGTGAATTTCTTCATTGGCCTGTACCAACGCATGAGCAACTGGCTGCAGCGCAGGCGGAACTCCTTCTATTGGTCCTCTTAGCCAGGCTTCGGGCATTTTTTCCATGGCATACGTATTGCAAACACGAATATCACGTAAATGTTTGAAGATGAAAACTCTTGGAATTGTATTGATTGTTATCGGGGTAATAATGGCGTTGACGAAAGGATTCTCTTTCGTAACCGAGAAAGAGGTTGCCGATATCGGACCTCTCGAAATCAACAAGAAGGAGAATAAATCGGTGGGATGGCCGACTTATGCTGGTGTGGGGGTTGCCTTAGTGGGTGTTGTTTTAGTAGTTTCCTCGAGAAAACGCTAGAGATTCCTCTTTTTCAATTCACTCACCGCATGCGTTGCAGAGCGGGCTGTCATCGCCATATATAAAAGCGACGGACTCTGGTTACCCGTGCTCGCCATTGCCGCGCCATCTGTAACGAAAACGTTTTTACAATGATGAAGCTGGTTCCATTCGTTGAGCATCGAATTTTTCGGATCCTTACCCATGCGGCATCCTCCCATTTCATGAATATCTAATCCTGGTGCCTGGTGGTTATCGCTCGCGCTGATATTTTTCACGCCTCCTTCCTCGAGCATCGCTGATGCCTGGGCCAGGAAATCCTCAATCATCTTTTCATCATTCTCATCATATCCTACCGAGGTAACCAGCAGCGGAATTCCCCACTGGTCCTTTTTATCGGTACTGAGGCGCACATGATTTTCTTCTTTCATAATCGTTTCGCCCTGCATATACATGTAAGCGCCCCACAAACCAGGTTGCGTCAATTCATTTTTAAAGTCGGCGCCGATAGTTTCTTCTAACATCGAACCATCGCTTCGCATCCTGTACGCGCCCATAAATGAAGTAAATCCTCCCACATAATTGGTATCCTGTTTCTTCAGGTTGCGATAGTTCGCAACGATCGGTTCTGTAGGATTTCTTCCATACACATATTTATCCTGCATGCCATCCATAATGCCATTTACCGATGCGCGGTAATTGTGAAACGCAACATATTTTCCGAGCGTACCGCTGTCGTTGCCCAACCCGTTTGGAAATCGCTTTGATGTTGAATTCAGCAGAACAAGATTCGAATTAAGCGCCGACGCATTTACAAAAATTATTTTCGCAAAGTATTCAATCGACTCCTTTGTATTTGAATCTATGATTCGAACGCCACTTGCGCGCCCCTTCGCTTCATCATAGATGATTGAATGAACCACGGAGAAGGGACGAACAGTGAGATTGCCGGTTTTTTTTGCCCATGGAAGGGTAGAAGATACAGAGCTGAAATAACCTCCGAACGGACAACCCCTCATACACCTGTTTCTTGCCTGGCATTTTGTTCTGCCCTGTTGTATATGGATATCCTTTGGCTCCGTCAAATGCGCCCATCGCGCATGAACTATGTGCCTGTCGGGAAAACGTTTTGAAACTTTTTCACGGATAGACGCTTCGGCACAATTGAAATCGAATGGAGGTAAATATTCACCATCGGGCATCGACTCCAGGCCATCGCGTGTGCCGCATACCCCGATAAATTTTTCCACGTGCGAATACCAGGGAGCAATGTCTTTATACCCTATGGGCCATCCCGGACCATAACCATATCTTACCGGTGCGGTAAATTCATATTCGCTCCAGCGCTGACATGCACGCCCCCATGTAAGTGATTTGCCCCCTACCTGGTAGCCTCTTATCCAGTCGAACGGTTTTTCCTGTATGTAGGGATGGTCGGCATCTTTGATGAAGAAGTGAGCAGTGTCTTCTCCAAAGCCCGCGGCTTTTGAAATGAGAGGATTCTCCTGCAGGAATTCTTTCGACATTTGTCCGCGATGCTTAAACTCCCATGGCGCTTTGGTGGCGGTAGGATAGTCTTTATTGTGTTCCACGTTTCTTCCTCTTTCGAGCACGAGCGTTTTCAAACCCTGTTCACTAAGTTCCTTCGCGGCCCAACCCCCGCTGATACCCGAGCCAATTACGATGGCATCGAATGTGTTTTGCTGCGTACCCCTCGAATTGATGTTCAGTGTGTCGCCTGGCATAATCGTTATTTGTGTAAACTATCGTAATGAAGCGCAGCAGCGCCAAGGATGCCGCTGTTTTCCAGTTCCGAAATTTCTATTTTAAGATTGTCGATCGTGCGCCTGTAAGCAAACGTTTTGAGGCGATTCCAAAGGCACTTTTCGAAAAAAGCATATGCATGTCTTACGGAGCCGCCCAATATAATTTTATCCACTTCAAGCGCATATAAAATTGTTTTGACTGCATTGCCTAGATGACCTCCCAGCTCTTCATACATTTTAAGCGCCATGGTATCACCGGCTTTTGCTTTTTCGAAAATTATTTCTCCGTCGATGTTGTAAACGTTTTTGAAAAATTGTCCGCTTGCGTAGTATTCAATGTAGTGATCCAGGTAGTCTATCATCCCAAATTCTCCTGCGCCGCATGTTCTTCCTGAATATAATTTCCCTTTTAAAATTATTCCTGAGCCCAAACCTGTTCCTATGGTAAGCCCAACCATCGACTCGCCTTCCACGCCCTTGCCAAAATAATACTCGCCCACTGCGAAACAGTTTGCGTCGTTATTGATGAGCACAGGGATTCCGAAGCGTTCTTCCGTCAATTGTTTTAATGGTACTTCTGTCCACGACGGAATATTGAGCACATCGAATACGATGCCATTCTCTTCATTCACGAGTCCGGGAACGCCGATACCGATCGCGGTCACCGTTTCATTGATAATTTTTTCTGTTACGTTGAAGAGTTGCGTTACGATTTCTTCTGCAGGCGCCTGCGAATTGATTCGCTGCGATTCGATCTGTACTATTTGTTTGCCATTCACCAGTCCGCCGCGGATGTTTGTGCCCCCCAGGTCTATGCCTATCGTGTTCGTATAATTCATTTGGTTGGATTCAGCCACAGGTCTATCGGCTTCTTTACTTTGGCGTTAAAAGGCAGCATCACTTTTTTGCCTGAGCCCGCCGAAGCATAAGCCGCATAAATAATCTCGAGTACCACGCGACCATCTTCGCCGGTTACCAAAGGTTGTTTATTATTTCTTACGCAATCAACAAAATGTTTCAGTTCATGCGGGTAGCCCTGGTTAAATACTTCTTCAAAAACGGTGAAGCTCCATCCTACTGTCGTATCGGCTTTCTCCATCGCATAACCATATCCATGTTTGCTATACGAAATCGCTGAGTTGCCCATGAACAAATCCGCATATATCACGCCTCCTGTTCCATGCACTTCACTGCGATCGTCCATTCCACCATGTTTTGCCCAGCTATTTTCCGCTACTGCTGTTACGCCGTTTTCAAATTCTATAATTACAACAGAATTATCTTCGCCCTTCGTTCTCTCTTTGTGCAATACGGTGCCCATAGACGCGTAAACGCTAAGTGGCCTGGCGTTGTTCAGCATCCACCTGAACCATTCCATCGCGTGGCAGCCCATGTCCATCAATACGCCGCCACCTGCGAGGTTTACATCATAAAACCAGTCGGTGTGAGGTCCCGAATGTTTTTCCGATTGTTTCAACATGTATATGTCCCCGATAGCGCCTTCGTTTACCAGTTGGCGCACGCGTTCATACTTTGGCGCAAAACACAGCTCTTCAGCATACATCAATTTTACATTCGCTTTTTTGCATGCCGCGATCATTTCGTCTGCTTCTTCGAGAGTAACGGCGAGTGGTTTTTCAATGATGATATGCTTTCCTGATTTTGCCGCTTTAATGCAGGCATCGGCGTGCAGGTAATTGGGCAGGCAGATATCTACGATTTCACAACCTGATTCCGCGATGATCGTGTCTATATTGTCGTACCATTTCGGGATATTATGTTTGGCGGCAAACTCCTTTGCTTTTTCACTTTTGCGTGCGTACACAGCCACCACTTCGGCTTCCGGAATGAAGCGATGATAGCTTTCCAGGTGAATGTCTGAGATAAAACCGGCTCCGAGAATAGCGATCTTCGTGCGCTGCATGCTGAATAATTTAGAGAGAAAATTGATGGTTGAGGCGGCAATTTACCTAATTTCATCGCATGCAGAAGCAGCCAACGATTAAAGAAATAGCGAAGAAGCTGAATATTTCCATTTCTACCGTATCACGCGCGCTGCACGATCATCCCAGCATCGGGTTGAGAACAAAAATGCGCGTGAAGGAACTCGCCAGGGAACTGGACTACGAACCCAACCAGACAGCCATTTTTTTTCAGCAGGGTAAAACATTTACTATCGGAGTAATCCTGCCTCAGCTCTCCGAGGCGTTTTTCTCAGCCGCTATCAGCGGAATTGAAGACGCAGCCGCGAAAAAAAACTATACGGTGCTCCTCGGTCAATCGCATGACAGCGAAGAACGCGAAAAGCGGATCGTGGAAACGATGAAAAAGCACCGTGTAGACGGCCTTCTCATCTCCATTGCGAAAAATACGGAGAACTACGACCACTTTACAAATCTGAAAAAATACAATATCCCGGTCGTGTTCTTCGACAGGATTCCGAAGATGGAGAGTATTCACTATGTGGCCTGCAATATGGAATCGGGAACGGTGCAGGCTGTAAGCTTCCTCCTCGAAAAAGGTCATCGTGTGATAGGGATGATCAACGGTCCTGAAAAGTTACCTGCCAGCATCGACCGCCTCGATGGTTATATAAAGGCATTGAAGAAACACCGCCTCAAATACGACCCGAACCTGATTGTTTCGTCGGATTTAACGAAGGAAGGAATTGAAGAAGCCATGCGCAATTTGCTGTCGCAGCGAAGAAAGCCGACAGCGATTGTTGTGTTCAACGATTATGTTGTGCTTGATGCGATTCAATATGCCAGGAAACTAAAGCTGAAAATCAACAAAGACATCACGTTTGTCAGCTACGCCAACCTTCCGCTGAGCCATTATACCGCGTATCCACCGCTCGCCTCAGTTGAGCAATTTCCCTATGTGCAGGGTCAAAAAGCGACTGAAACACTTCTCGAAGTGCTTGATAGAAAAAAGGATGAGCAGGAGAGCAATACGTACTATCGTATAATACTGGAGTCGCAGTTGATGGTGAACGAAAAGTAGCTCGAAATTCGTTAACTTTTCACAAAATATTTTACGTCATGTACAGGATGCTGTCATACTTGCTATTACCCCTTTTTCTTTGTTGTTTAAGTGTGGCTTCGTTTGCCAACGAGCATAAAACCCTCGAAATTGGATCTGCAGCGCCGGATTTCAACCTGAAAGGAGTGGATGGAAAAATGTACAGTCTCGCATCGTTTAAAGATGCCAAAGTGCTGGTGATCGTCTTTACATGCAATCATTGTCCCACTTCGCAGGCGTATGAAGACAGGATCAAGAAGATTGTCACAGACTATAAAGGAAAATCCGTGCAGCTGATTGCCATCTCTCCAAATAGTACAGAGGGTTTGAGTCTTTCTGAACTTGGATATACCGACGTGTCGGATACTTACGAAGAAATGGTTTACCGCGCAAAAGATAAAAATTTCAATTTCCCTTACCTGTATGATGGCGATACACAAGCCACCTCGGAAAAATATGGCCCTGTTGCCACTCCGCATGTTTTTATTTTCGACAGCGAAAGAAAGTTGCGCTACCAGGGAAGGATAGATGATATGGAAGATCCGGAAAAAACACCCTCTGTTCACGACACAAGAAATGCGATTGAGGCATTGCTGGCGGGAAGTGATGTGGCAGTAAAAACAACAAAGGTGTTCGGCTGCTCCACCAAATGGAAAGATAAAAACGATTGGGTGAGAAAAACGGATGAAGAATGGGCAAAGCGACCCGTTGATCTTGAAATGATTGATGAAGCCGGGATAAAAGAATTGCTGAAAAACAACACCGACAAAGTGCGGTTGATTAATATCTGGGCAACATGGTGCGGCCCATGTGTTACAGAGTTTCCGGAGTTTATAAAAATCAATCGGATGTATAACGCGAGAGATTTTGAATTCATCACCATCAGCGCTGATAAGCCAGACAAAAAAGATAAGGTTTTAAAATTTTTGAAAGAAAAACAGGCCGCAAATAAAAACTACCTCTTTAGCAGCGATAATAAATACGCGATGATAGAAGCGGTTGACCCGAAATGGCAGGGTGCGCTTCCCTATACGGTTCTCGTGGAGCCGGGAGGAAAAATCGTGTATGCAAAGCAAAGCATCATTGATCCGTTGCAGATGAAAAAAACCATCGTTGAAAATAAATACATCGGAAGGGTTTATTGAGGATGCCCAACACTTACTTTCGTTTCAGGCAATTCACTGTTCACCAGGAGAAAACCGCGATGAAAGTTTGTACCGATGCGTGTTTATTCGGAGCGTGGATTGCTTCTTTCGTAAAAGACCGTAAAATTGAAAGAGTGCTCGATGTTGGCGCGGGAACTGGCCTGTTGTCATTGATGATAGCGCAGGTTTCGAGTGCCCGCATAGATGCGGTAGAAATTGAAGATGGCGCCTTTCTGCAGGCAACAGAAAATTTTGATGCTTCACCGTGGGCGGAGAGATTAAAAGCGCATCATACGGATATTGCGCATTATCACCCGGGTGAGATGTATGATCTTATAGTATCCAATCCTCCTTTTTATGAAAACGATTTGTTGTCGGATGATGAGCAGCGAAACATCGCGCTTCATAGCAGCAAACTCGAATTCGTACAATTGTTAGAAATTTCGGGAAGATTAACAAATGAAAGCGGACAGCTGGCAATATTAATACCGTACCGTCGTGCGAAAGATTTGGAGGAAAAAATAAGCCGGTCTCCGTTTTCGGCAAGCATTAAGGTTAATGTGAGGCAAACGCCAAAACACCAGTATTTCCGGTGTATGTATTTGTTATCAAAAGCGCCCGCAGGCGAAACCGATGAAACAGAGATTACAATTAAATCAGGAGATAAATACACCGAACAATTTTATTCGCTTCTCAAAGACTATTACCTGTAACATTTAATACATTTGAAAAAACTTGTTTATGAAAATACTGTTGCTGGCATCCCTGTTTTCTATAGTCCTGTTTTCGTCATGTGGCGATAATGCGGATACCTCCGGCGAAAACGCAAACACTGATTCATCGGCGGTAAAGGCTGATAATACCGCGCCGAACACCAATATCGAAATTCTCGATCCGGAAGGAGCCACGCTGATCGATTCAACGGCCAAAGTCGAAAACCTTGCCGGCGGCTTTAGCTGGACAGAAGGCCCGCTTTACGTAGCTGATGGCGACTATGTTTTATTCTCCGATATTCCAGCGAATAAAGTGATGAAGTGGAAAGAAGGGCAGGGGGTTACAACGTTTTTGTATCCCGCAGGCTATACCGGCGACTCTTCGAAAGGACCCAAAAACGAGCCTGGTTCAAATGGTTTAATGCTCGACAAAGACGGAAAATTGGTGTTGTGCCAGCACGGCGACAGAAGGATAGCAAGAATGAAATCGCCACTTTCAGATCCGAAGCCGGAATACGAAACGGTTGCTGATAAATATAATGGAAAACGGTTCAATAGTCCGAATGACGCCGTATATCACCCGAACGGCAACCTGTATCTCACAGATCCTCCATATGGTTTGCAGGATGGTGAAAAAGATCCAGCGAAGGAACTCGATTTTCACGGAGTATTTCTTGTAAGGCCAAACGGAAAGGTAGAACTTGTAACGAAAGAGTATAAATGGCCTAATGGTATTGCTATTACCCCCGACGGAAAAAGTTTAATTGTTGCGCACTCCGATGGAGAAAACAGGGCATTTATGAAATATGAGTTGAATGAGAAAGGACTTGCTGCTAGCAAATCGGTTTTCTACAGGTTCGACAGCACCGAGAAAGAGGAAGGCGCTCCTGATGGTTTTAAAATAAGCAAGAAAGGTTATGTG
This sequence comes from Chitinophagaceae bacterium, assembly GCA_016786745.1. GTDB lineage: Bacteria > Bacteroidota > Bacteroidia > Chitinophagales > Chitinophagaceae > Flavitalea. Next base: position 10,242 of record JAEUVS010000093.1, read on the forward strand.
TTTTCTTCCGGTCCCGGAGGTGTATGCATTTTTAATCCTTCAGGTAAATTTATTGCGAGGATACACACGGGCCAGGCTACGTCGAATACTGCGTTGTCTGCGGATGAGAAGTGGTTGTATATGACTTGTGATGATTTCTTTTACAGGGTTGCGCTTAAATGACGTGCGAAGCACGTCATTCCGAGCGCAGCGAGGGATCAATTTAATCAGGTTTCTCTGCTGATCCCTCACCCTTCGGGTTCGGGATGACCTTCGGTCATCTCTCCACTACAGTAATCCTCAACGAATCCGTGCCCCATTCGGCGCGATCGTCGATAACGCGAAGCTGGTAAGTATATACACCGGGATAGGTTAATCCTTTAACTGTAGGATGTGGTGTCACCTCGTCGGCAATATAGTCGTATGAAGGGCCCGACACTTTCTGCCATACATACCGCACAATTTTTCCATCCTCGTCGGTTGAAGCCGTACCATCGAGTACTACTTCGCCATCGGCGGTGGAAATAGTGATATCGGCGCCGGCCCTTGCCACTGGTTTTATATTCGGTTTATTGTTGCGACGCTGCGCGAGCATCCATTCATAAATATTCGGGTTGAAATACCTGTAACCGGTGTCGTACGCACGCGATACCCACACATAGTGGCCTCCATTATCATAGATTATCATGTTGGGATGAATCTTTGCACCGCAATCATTTATGCTTTTAACCGCGTATATGGTACAATAGGGACTGGCTTTGTCATCGTCCCACGCGTGTATCGCAAGAACAGGCAGGTCGGCGTTGGCGATGTTGCAGCCGTTCATCATAAAACACGGCGAAACAACGGGAACAATGCCGGCAAGTTGTTTTGCCCTTCTCAAAGAAGAGGCTGCATATACCCATGAACCGCCCCCACCAAGACTTAAACCGGTTAGAAAAATTCTGTTGGTATCTATCCGCAAACTGTCTTTTGCGTACCTGATCATTGAATCGATGTAATAATTTTCCCATGTTCCATAGCGCGAATAGAGCTGTGGATATAAAACAACGAAGCCCTCGGTTTTACCGTTCCACGTAAATTCCATTTTGTGTCCCCTGTCGATATACTTTGGAATACCGCAACAATTAATTTTTTTGAGATCTTCTGGCGAGCCGGTTCCTTTTTCGCCTATTCCGTGAAGAAAAATGATAAGGGGATGTTTCGTTTGTGGGTTGGCGTTATATCCGGGAGGAAGGTATTGATAAAAGCCTATCATTCCACGTGGGCCATCCATGCTCCTGGCGGTTCTTTGCGCGCCAGCGAATACAGGAATGGCCACGAGGACTGCTATAAGAAAATTCTTCATCGGTTCTTTTGTTCAGAGAGCCGAAAATAAACTGAAAAGAGGGATATTTAAAGCTTCTAACGACCTCTTTTTGCGGGGCGTCCCGCTCTTTTACGCGATCCTGTTGATTTTTTTGCCGGTCCTCCTGCTCTTTTCTTCGCACCTCTTTTTGCGCCTTTCTTCGCGCCTTTTTTAGCCCCTCGTTTAACGGCTGATTTTTTTGCGCCTTTTTTAGCGGGTACTTTGGCACCGGCTTCTCTTGCTTCCGATAGACCAATGGCGATAGCCTGCTTGCGGTTTTTAACTGTTTTACCGCTCCTTCCCGATTTTAATTTGCCACGTTTCATTTCATGCATCGAGCGTTTCACTTTTTTCTGCGCTCCCTTCGAATACTTAGCCATGGGATAGATTTTTTTTAAGGGAATACTGAAAAAGTTGTGCCCGCATTAAAATGCAAATCCCGCCAAAAAGGCGGGATTGCACATTATTCAACTGTAACTCGTAGAGAAAACGTTACTTCTTCACTTTTACCAGCTTGCCGCTGTTCACAATCTTACCATTCACCTTCACCATCACAATATATACTCCCGGTTTCAGGCTCTGGCCCTGATCCACTCTCAGGGTATTATTTCCTGCAGATACGTTTTTAAAGTCTCTGCGCTGGACAATTCTGCCTGCCACATCATACACTTCAGTAGTAATGCGGTTCGATGACGAGCTGTTATAGATATCTACATTAAACGATTCGTTGAACGGATTCGGATAGATGCGTCCTTCTTTCGGCTCTTCTATCAGTTCTGCAGGAACTTCCACTACACTGTTTAGAGCGCTTCCACCCTGAACATCAGTGTAATCTTCTATCAGCACACCTGCATTGAACGCATACAATGCAGCCTGGGTTGTTGAGAAGTTCAGCAGCACTTCGCCACTTTCGTCAGGAAGCACGTCACCGATCCATACCACCTTGCTTGTATTTGTCCATGCGTTCAGGTAAACTGTTCTTCCATTTATTGAATATGCCGCCGTATAGTTGTCTTTGAACCATCCGTTAGGTCCGGCGCTTCCTACAAATCCGAACCGGTATCTTCTTGTTGTGTTCAATCCGCTGATCCTGATCTGTGCGAGCTGTGTTTTGTCGATCCAGTAGTTCGATCGCAAAACAAGGTCTGGCACGACGCCTGAGTTGTTTCCTGTTGTGTGTCCGGCGTTGAACTCACCATTGAATGGCGCTTCGATCCTTAGTGTAACACCTGAAATCTGCAGGTTCTGGTTGATCAGTTCGTCGAATGTTTCGAAATCATCCGGCGGGTTCTGCAGGTTGTTCCATGGCGATGGTGCATTGGTAACATCCACGTTGAAGTTCACCGCGACAATATTCGCAGGGGTAATTGCCTTCGCCCTGTTACTATATGCTGAGAATGTTGAACCCGACTTCGCCCGCACACGATACCAGTATTTAGTATTCGGGTTCAGACCGGTGTTCCTGAACGTGGTAACATTTCCGCGCAAAGTGAACGTGGCGACATTCAGAGTGAATAGTGAGTCTGTAGCGCGTTGCAATTGATATCCGTCGGTGGTTGCCTCACTGTTTGTGCGGTCGGACCAGCTTAGATCAATTGTTGTGCGGTTTAGAGCTTCGGCATACAAATTAACCGGGTTAAGCAATGTTATTGATGGCGAATATTCTTCGAGGATTATCGCGTTCAGGTAACTAACTCCGGTGAGCCTTGTAGCAGTTACTGTAATCGCTCCGCTTGTTGGCGTCAGGGTGTTCAGTTGTGCTGTCTGCTGGGTATTGAAAGTTGACACCATTGTGTCGCGCTGCGTACCTATTGTATAAACTGTACGCGACAACAATCCTTCGTTCTGGCTTCCCACAAATACAATGTTATATCTCATCGAATTGTTGAGCCCGTTAAACCTGATTGTTTTTGCCGTAGTGGTACTGTCGGCTATACCGCTTCTGAGCGCTGAATCGGGAACCACACCGGTGTTATTGCCCGTAATGTGACCGAGTTCGGTGAGTCGCTGCCATGCTGATACGAAGGTAACCGACAACGCAGTTACTGCGTTTGTTTCATCGCGCAATTGCGTTCTTGTGCTGTTTGCCGCGCGCACGCCACCCCAGTTGTTCCATGGAGCAGGTGCAATTTCTGCCGCATTACCCAGGTTGATATAGAATGATCGTACACTCTTGTCGGCAACACTTACTGTGAACGAATCTACAGTAATGGCTCCCTTGCTATCCCTTGCGGTTACGGCCAGGTTATGCCAGCCGATGTTGTCGATAGTCGGAGCGGCCACGATGCGGTAATTATTACTTCCAAGATTCTGCAGCGTGATAAACGACGGCTTGTTTGGAATAGATACCGTTACGTTATCACCGGCGTCCGTTATTGAGAAGTTCTGCTGTACCGTAGCATCTGTTTTCACAAACATGTTGTTAACAGCGGTAATTACAGGAGCATTATTACCCGCAATTACGCCCAGGCTTTCACTTTGTTCCCCATTACCATTCGCATTTACTCCACGAACGAAATAGTAGTACTGGGTAAATGCTGTGACAGAATTGTCTGTATAAATATTCGCGCGTGCGGGCAATGTAGTGAGCAAACTGAAGTTCAGGTTATCTGTGCCCCTCCACACCTCGATGCTTGTTTCATTGGTTGAGTTGTTCGTCCAGCTTATCGTGATCCTGTTCGTGGCAATGTTATTGGCCTGGAGATCGTTTGGTGCAAGCGGTGTTCCCGGTGCCGCATCGGTTGTTGCCGATACAAAGTCAGTTATTGGCGACTCATTTTCCGATCCCACAGCTCTCATCTTAAAGAAGTAGGTGGTTGCTGAACTGAGGCCCACGTTTGTAAATGTTGTTGTATTTGCGGGCACAGTCGCGAACGGGGTATATGTTCCGGTTGAAGAGTTGGCCCTCATCAATTCGAATCCTGTTTCGTTCGGAGAATTATCTACCCAGTTAAGCCTGATACTCTTGAAATCAACAGTGGTGGCTGCAAGGTCTGACGGTGCGATTACCGGTGGCGCATTTGGCACTGCAACATAACTGTAATACATATCCGCAATTCTTCTTCTGCCAAAGTTGCCTGTGGTATTCGACCAGAAAAGCTCCATTGTTTCAGTTCCTGTTCTTTCGAAATAAGTCACCGCAATCTGGTGGTAACCGCGCGTAAGTGTAATTTCTGCAGTCTTCGACGTTGCTGTGTGTAACCCGTCATTGTCTATTAATGGCTCAGCATCCGGTGCATAACCCTGGTCGATATAGAACCGGCTTCCCTCGTCTGAATTTGTTTCGAACGTGTAGGTCGACGATTCGGGCACAAACAGGTAACCTGTCCACAGTATCGCATAATTGTCCTGGCTGGTTCTGAATTTCGTACCGGTGTTTACAGAGTCCACAATACCCTGCCGCACTGCCGGCAATGTGTTGAAGTTGGGCAGTGTGCTGAACTGGCCCGTCACATATTTATAGTTCAATCCCTGGCGGTGCGTAAATGCTACCAGCTGGGCGCTTGGTGCAGAAACGTTACCTGCTGCATCCACAGCCTTAATTGTGAACACATATGTGGTAAGGCTGTCGAGGTTTCTTACTGTGTAAGATGTTCCTTCCGTGCTGTAAGTTTTCACGCCGTTGATATAAATATCGTAACGTGATGTTCCGCTTGAAGAGCTCCACCTCATTGATACAGAATTCTGCGTTGCTCCACGGTATTCAAGTCGTAACGGAGCTGCAGGTGGTGTAATATCCTTAATCGTTTTTGACGCAGCTTCATTGCTCACATCAGCCGCCGCTGAATCGGTTACAGCTCTTACGATATAGTAATATGGTGTGTTGCTGGCGAGGTTGTTATCCGAAAATGAACTCGCATCGGCATTTGTAATAGCGATAAGCGCATATGGACCGCCCGATGTAGTTGCCCTGTATATTTCAAATCCTTTTTCGTTTGTTGTTGGAGCAGCATTGCTTTGCCAGTTCAACTGGTTGCGGCTTGTTGACGTAGGTACTGCTGTGAGGTTTGTAGCAGGATCGGGTTTCGGCAATGTTGCAGTAGAATAAACTTTGAAGTTTGGTGAGAACACAGTAGAGCAGCCGAACAGCTCGGAATATCGTACGCGATACGTTCCGGCAGGTGCGGCAAGTGTATCGGTGTTGCTCAGTAGTGTGAGATCTGTTGAACGATACCACTGATAATTCAGGAAGCCCGGGTTAATCTGCAGCGTTACAGTGTTTTTACCGTCGGGTGCAGGAACTATTTTACTCTGTAAGCCTGATTTGTAAAAGATAGTATCGGTTATTGTTGTTCCCTTGATACCTATTACTACCGGTTGCGGGCTCCATGCCGACCACGCGCTTGTCGATGTTCTCCTGAAACGAACCCTGTAAGTTCCGAGGCTGCGCACGGTTATTTCATTACCACCGCTAACCATACTTGTAACATGTTGCGAAACCAAAATAGTGTTTACGCCATTTAATCTTCTCGCGATTACCACTCCTTCTCTTTCAAACTCATAACCATTAAATCCCGGCGTAAGAGCAATCCTTGCTGCAATTGTTTGTCCCACGCACCAATCGTAATGATTAAAATAAACGAGCGGTTGGGCTTTGTGCGTGCCGTTCATATATGGCACATAGTCAGGTTCGGCCCAGTGGTTATTCCATACGCCATGACCAAGATTCGGATATTGTGTATACCTGATGTTACCTCCGAGATTGGTAAATATGGTGAGTGTTTCCTGTGCCTGTTCAGGTGAAGGATTTGTATCGCGTCCGCCTGTTGCAAACCATACGGGGATATGTATCATCGAAGTGAGGCTCGACGTCATCGCGCTCATCGCAGAAGGAGCAACTCGTGCAACGCGCGTAGGGAACGTTCTCGCATAACGCCATGTGGTGCGGCCTCCGTCAGAGAGACCATTCACAAACAATCTGTCCTCGTCAAAACGTACATACTTCATCAGTGAATCCAGAACCGCGTTGATCGCGACGTCGTACGCAGTTCCCCAGAAGTTGGAGCAGTTTGTAACAAACGCCTGCGGATAAAAAAGAAATCCATCGAACTGGTTGTTGTTAACCCTGTCCATGAATGTTTTTCCTCCGTGCAGCAATTGTTTTTCGTTGTTGTAGATGCCACCGTTAGATGGACACCCGGGTTCTCCCGCTCCATGAAAGAACATCATCATCGGGTAGCGCTTGTTTGCGCTATCGGGATTAGAATAGCTGAAGGGAAATTTCAACCTGAATGGCATTCGTCGTCCACCAACATTAATATAGTAAGCTTTGTATGATGATGCATCGAACGAAGAGCTGATACCATTGGTGGGAACACTCACCCATTTCTGCAAGCCTAAAATTGCAGGGTTTGGTCTTGTCTGAGATCCCAATGGCGCAGTCGAATCATATCTTATCTGCGGATCGTTAGGGTTAAATACGTTTTGTGAATAGGTTGCCGTAACAATTGTGGCAGTCAGAAACAGGCACAGTAAATTTTTTCTCATCATGAATTTTTTTAGAGATTCAATCATGAGGATGTATTGGACGGAAGAGAAAAATAAATTAATAGGATAGAGGCAAGCTCTTAGAGGAGTTTCTTTTGTGACCCGTGGAAATAATTTTGAAGAAAACGATCAGAATGGAGGCTTTGAATAGGTATAGGGGATAATTCAAATGTATAATAAATTCTTAGTACCCACCTTATAAATAGCACAAAATCTTTCAGTGCAGCGGCATTCATAGCAAAATTGTCCTAATCTTTAAGAGCCGTTCCCAAAAAGGTAAGTAAATTGTCATTTCAATCTAAAGGCTGTCCGATGTACCGAAACATGCTGCGAATACCTATCCTATTGCTTTACACCTTCTTGACTTTACAGAGTATCACAGCCTTAGCGAACAATTCTTCAAAGAAACTAAATAGCGGCTCCCGGCAACAGCCTGATACCACTGTTACCGGAAGAATTACGGACAGTACAGGCAATCCGTTGCCTGGAGCGTCGATTTTAGTCAAAGGACGGGAAGGTGGAACAACAACCGACGCACAGGGAAATTTTACTCTTTATAATCTTGCTCCACGCTCCACGCTAATTATCAGCAGTGTTGGTTACGTAACAAAAGAATACAGGGTTCCGGCAGGCGCTACCCGCATATCGGTTGCGCTGTCTGCAGACCCGGGTACACTCACCGATGTTATCATAACGGGTTTTCAGCGAATTGATAAAAGCAAGTTTACAGGCGCCGCGGTAAAGCTCGACATGGATCGTATAAAAAACGCAGGGCAGAATGATATCAGCCGTATGCTCGAGGGACGCGCAGCCGGTGTCGCGATTCAAAACGTGTCGGGTACGTTTGGCGCCGCACCAAAAGTGCGTATCCGGGGCGCCACTTCGATTACAGGGGATAATAAACCTTTATGGGTGATAGATGGAGTAGTGCTCGAAGACATTGTGAACATTTCGAACGACCAGCTCGCAAGCGGCGATCCCAACACGATGCTGGGTTCAGCAGTAGCCGGTTTAAACCCGAATGATATTGAAACATTCGACATTCTTAAAGATGCTGCTGCAACCGCATTATATGGCGCCCGCGCGATGAATGGTGTAATTGTAATCACTACAAAACGCGGTAAGTCGGGAACGACCTCGATAGAATACAGGGCGAACGTTGGTGTGCAACTGAAACCCACATACAGGGATTACGACATTATGAATTCTGCTGATCAGATCTCCGTATACGCAGAACTCGAAAGAAAAGGTTATCTCGATTACAACAGCATCTCCAACCGGGCAAATGCAGGTATATATGGAAGAATGGCCGACCTGCTGAAAGAACTCGACCCGAATTCGCAACAATTTAAACTGCTTAACACCCCGGAAGCGAGAAGAGATTTCCTTATGCAGTACGCCGGAGCAAATACAAACTGGTTCGACGTGTTGTTCAGGAACGCATTGTCGCAGGAACATTCTTTAAGTTTCTCACATGGGTCAGACAGGGCGCAATCCTATTTTTCTACCAGCTATTATAACGACCAGGGCTGGTCAATTGCGGATAAGGTTCGCCGTTATACCATAAACATCAGGAACACTTACAACCTCAGCGATAAATTTACCGCGGGCTTTAAAGTGCAGGGCGCGGTCAGGCAGCAACAGGCGCCAGGTACAATCAGCCGCGTAACGAATGTAGTGAGTGGATCGTACGACCGGGATTTTGATATCAACCCGTTCAGCTATGCGTTAAATACCAGTCGCGTGCTCACCGCGTACGATGATAATGGCGAGCTCGCGTATTTCAGAAGAAACTATACCGACTTTAATATCATCAATGAAGTAAGGAACAATTACATCAAGTTAAACCTGATGGATCTTGGCCTTACCGGCGATCTTCAATACAAATTCACGCCGTGGCTCACGTATAATTTCATCGGCGCTATCAGGTATGTGAAGTCGACACAGGAGCACCAGATTACAGAAAATTCTAACCAGGCGAATGCGTTCAGGGCGGCGCCCAATTCAACCATTGCCGAAGCGAATAAATTTCTTTACAGGGATCCCGACGATCCGGAGGCTCCGCCGATAGTCGTTCTTCCTTATGGCGGATTTTACAACCGCAACGAGGATGAGTTAAAAAATTATACGATCCGCAACACGCTTAACATGAACAAAACATTCCTGGATGTTCATGAAGTGAGGGGTCTTATAGGCCAGGAAATAAAATACGCCGACCGCCAGAATGCTAACAACACTGGCTTCGGTTACCAGTATGAAAACGGCGGCGTTCCATTTGTGGATTTCCGGATCGTAAAACAATTTGTTGAGAACAGCCTGCAGTACTATGGAATGGGTAACGAATATGAAAGATTCGTGGGCTATTTCGGAAACGTGGGCTACACATATAATAAAAGGTATACGATAGATGCCACTATCCGTCGCGATGGTTCAAACCGCCTCGGACGGTCAGAAAAGGCAAGATGGCTGAACTCCTGGACCGTTGCCGGTCGCTGGAATGTGGACCAGGAAGATTTCTTATCTAACGTGAACGCCATAAGCTATCTCACCCTCAGGGCGAGCTACGGTCTCAACGCTAATTACGGCGCTGCCACCAACTCGCTTGCCGTTCTTCGCACCCAGCTTACCAACAGGCCTTACCTCGAAGACAGGCAACTCGCGATAGATATCCAGGATTTGGAGAACGCGGAGCTTACGTGGGAAAAGAAATACGAAGCCAACGTGGGCATAGACCTCGGTTTGTTTCAAAACCGGTTCACTTTGTCTGTAGATGGATATTACCGGAAAAGCCTCGACCTTATCAGCCTTATCAGAACGTCGGGTATTGGCGGGCAGGGATTGAAGGCGGCCAACTATGCCGACCTCGAATCAAAAGGCATAGAATTCGGTATCGGTGGGGTTCCATTTGCTCAGAAAGATATGAGATGGGAAACCAACCTGATTTTCTCCTACAATACCAATAAGATAACCAGGGCGGAAAATTTCCCTATCGTGTTCGACCTGATTATTCCTGAAGGCGGGGCCAAAGTGGGTTACCCGGTACGCGGGCTTTTCTCTATTCCATTCGCTGGTTTGAACCAGGTGGGTATCCCGACTTTTGCCGATGACAAAGGGGGAGTAAGTACCAACGTATACCTCCAAAGTGATGAAACCGATTTCTTAAGGTACGAGGGTCCTGTTGACCCTACCATCACGGGAGGCTTCACCAACACGTTCTCATACAAAAATCTTTCGCTTTCGGTACATCTTTCTTACCAGGCGGGTAATAAAATAAGGCTTCAGCCTTCCTTCAGGTCGGAATATTCAGATCTCGACGCCCTGCCCAATGTATTTAAAAACAGGTGGGTGCTGCCCGGCGACGAGGAGGTAACAAATATTCCGGCAATTGCCGACAGATATTATGCTTTTGCACTCAACAGTTCTCAATCGTATCCGTATAATTATTATAACTATTCCGACGCGCGCGTGGTCGACGGGTCGTTTGTGAGGCTGAAAACGGTAACGCTCAATTACTCGTTGCCTTCGAATGTGTTTGGAAAATTGCCCGTTAAAACGATGACTGTAAGTGTTGTTGGAAACAACCTTGCCCTGCTTTACGCCGACCCGGACCTGCACGGCCAGGATCCTGAATTTTTTAACGCGGGCGGAATTGCGCAACCTTTAAGTAAACAGGTCACCTTATCGCTGAGGGTTGGATTTTAAAACCGTGAAAATGAAGAAGTGTTATTTATATATTATCGCTGCCGGTCTCTTAACGATGGGGTCATGTAAAAAATACCTCGACAAAGAGCCCGATAACAGAACCAATATAAAAACACCTGAGCAGGTAGCCCAGTTGCTTACCAGCGCGTATCCGAAAGGCAACTATATTCTATTTACCGAGTCTATGTCCGACAATGCCGAGGATAAACAGGGTGGGGGAAGCGGACTCGACTTCATTGACCGGATCAATGCACAGTCGTACCGGTACCAGGTGGTTGAAGAGAGTCCCGACGCCGATGATGGTCCCGACTTTTACTGGAACGCATGTTATAAAGCGATCGCAGCAGCCAACCAGGCGCTCGAGATTATTTCAAACGCAGAAGACAGCACGGTTCTCAGCGCGCATAAAGGAGAGGCACTGCTTGCACGCGCTTATGCGCACTTCATGCTCGTAACTCTTTTCGCAAAAGTTTACGATCCTGCAACAGCTGCTTCCGATCCGGGTGTACCATATGTAACCGTGCCCGAAAAAGAAGTTTTCAAACAATACCAGCGCAACACCGTGGCCTCCGTTTACGATATGATAGAAAAAGATTTGCTTGAAGGCTATCCGTTGATCAATGACCAGATTTATGGGAATGCGCCTAAATTTCATTTCAACAGGAAAGCGGCAGCAGCTTTTGCGGCGAGATTCTACATGTTCAAGCAGGATTTCGAAAAAGTGATCACCTATGCAACAGCTGCCCTCGGCAACTCGGCAGAAGAAAGTCTTCGCCCATGGAATACGGTACTCACCGACCTGCAGTATTTTCAACTTCAGGCCGAATACACGAAGTCAACTACCAGGGGAAATCTTTTATTGCAGGAGGCTCCATCCGTTTGGGGCAGATCGTACCCTGATATACGGTACGGCCTCGGCGACCAGGTGGTAACCGAAATATTTTTAACAAACAACGTAACCGGAACATCGTATGCTTATGACATTTACGGTGCAAACCCGCAGGTATATAACATTCCGAAATTCTATGAGCATTTTGTGCGGGAAGACATCAACGCGAATACCGGTATTGCTTATAACACCATTCCTCTTCTTACCGGCGAGGAGGCATTGCTGAACAGGGCAGAGGCTTACCTGCGGACGGGTAACGCCAATTCAGCCGCCCAGGATTTAAATATTTTCATCAGCCAGAATATGGATGACTATGATCCGTTTGTCAACAAAGTGACACCGTCGAGGTGCGGATCTTTTTATGGTACGAGCTCGCAAACAGGGGTGCTGCTCGCCATCCTTGATTTTAAGAGAGCATTTTTTATCCATGAAGGAATGAGATGGTTCGACATTTTACGTTTACATATCCCCGTTACCCATGTAACATCGTCGGGCGAAGTATTTGAACTTTTACCCGACGACAACAGGCGCGTATTACAACTGCCCGCATTAACCAAGCAAGCAGGGCTGGAACCCAATCCGCGCTAAAAAACCTTATTATGCACTTAATTAAAAAAATAGCAGCCGCGGTCATCGTTATACTGATGATGGCGTCGTGTGGAAAGAAAGACGACCTTGTGGTGCGAACACCGGTGGGTCTTGGTGGCGACACCTTTGAACCCACCGCACTTGACCAGTGGCTGTACGATAGCCTGACCATTCCTTATAATATCGCTGTAAAGTACAGGTGGGATCCATGGGAGCTCCATCTCGACAAAACTCTCACTCCCCCGGATGAAAGTAAAATCATCCCGGCGATGTCGGCAATTAAGCGCGTATGGATTGATCCGTACAACGCGGAAACAGGCAGCGATGTCTTCATCAAAAAATATTCTCCCAAGCAATTCAAACTCGTGGGTAGTGTTGAATACAACTTCAATGGTACTGTTCTTCTCGGGCAGGCAGAAGGCGGAAACAACATTGCATTTTTCGACATCAACCAGAATTTCGATAAGGATCCGCAGTCTTCGATTATGCGGATGATCCAGACGTCGCATCATGAGTTTGGACACATCCTTAATCAGAATGTAATTTATTCTACCGATTTTAAAGGGCTGTCTGATCGCGCGGGCTTCGAGGGATACACTGCAACATGGTTCAATGTAACGAATGAGGAAGCGCTTGCCAACGGTTATATCACTCCTTATTCGATGGCTTCGTCGAATGAAGATTTTGTAGAGATGCTTTCTTACATGCTCACACTCGGCAAAAGCAGGTACGAAGAACTGATCGCTACTACCGACGATGACGTGCAATCAGTTTTCAGGAGTAAAGAAGAGCATGTTGTCAACTATTTTAAAGAAGTATGGGATATCGATTTTTACAGTTTGCAGACAAGAGTGTCGAATGCGCTGAAGGCGCTTGCCCCGGTTCCTGCAATAGAAAATGCTTACGGCGCCAATAAAATATATAACATTGCGAGTGTAGATTTCAATAACCAGGCGCTGTTGCCACAGCGCGCCACGTTTACGATTATGCTTCAGAATGCCGCTACGGATGTTGCGGCTATCCCGAATTTCGGTCTTACCCTCGATTCCTTCGCAGTAATTTCTGAAGCGCAGAATGCTGCAATTGTAAGAATGTATGTGAGCCAGGCAGGCGCAACATTTTTTGCCGACTTTAATTATACTGAATCAACTGTAGCCGGAGTGCACGATTACACATATGTTGATGCGAATGATAACGGCGAAGTAATCAAGGATGCGGTGCAACCCGTACTCGATTATTTTTCAAATAACACGTTCAGGCTTTCCTGGTTTGCGGATCCTTCCGCTTCAATATTTCCACGGGTAAAATTCACGACCACGGCATCATCAACTGACTATTTTAATGCATTGCTATTATCCGAACCACTATGACACTAAATAAGTACATACCGATTCTTATCCTGGCATCGCTGGTGTTTTCGGGTTGCGTTAAAAAAGTGGATGATATTTTTCCTGAAACACCCGACGAGCGAATCGCCAAATCGCTGAATGCGTACAAGAGTGCGCTAATGGAAGCGCCGGGATGGAAACTATTCGTTTATCCCGCGGGTTTAGAAAGCCAGGGTATTGACGTGGGTGGACTCAGCTACTATATCACATTTCCCGATTCGAACAGAACGGTGATGGTGTCGGATTTCAATTCGCAAACGGCATCGGCGACCAACGAGAGCGGCTATCACCTTAAGGCCACGCAACGGCCGTCGCTCATCTTTGATACCTACAGCTATATTCACAATGCTGCCGATCCCGATCCTGAAGTTTCTTTCAGCCCCACCCAGGCAGGTGGATTTGGATGGGGAAGCGATTTCGATTTTTCCTTTGAAGACGCTACTCCGGGCGATACACTGTTCCTTGAAGGTAATTTCAACCACAGCGAAGCGATGCTGATAAGAGCCTCGCAGGAAGAAATACAGGCTGCATTTGGCGGACAATTACAGCATATCGTAGAGGTTACCGAAGACTTTTCGTCTAATCCGTTTTTATATTTCCCGGCGAGCGATAACTCCAAAATTGGTGTCGCCTTCAATGGATTTCTTAAAAAAATCAATTTTACATTTCTCGGCTCTTCGGATTTGCAGACCGTTTCAGTGCCATACAGCTTTACAATAGATGGCGTTCATTTTAAATTCCCAGTAAATGTTGGCGGATATACCTTCCAGGATATGTATTGGGATGAGGCGACCGACCGCTATTATATCAATATTTCCTCAGGTCGTGTATACCTCACAAATTCTCCGACGCCGATATTTCCTTTCTACACGCTGATCGGAAAATATATTACTGCCATCGTGGTACCTACCACGCCATTGCCCGGGCAGTCGCCTACGTTTGCTACGGTGTATGATGAAATGAAGCTGAACCTTAAAAACTCTATTTACAATCTTGACCTCACAGAAATTGAGTTCATTTTCGACGACGAAAGCAAGATGATGGGAATGCTTGTAAATGTGGAGCAGGACGGAATACCATTTGTGGCAGCTTACATTTATACGTACCCGGCGCTTACAACGTCGAACATTACACGCTTTACAAGAACAAATGCCAACGGTAATGCAATTGCTGTGGAAGCACAGATGGCGCCATTGCTCGATTACATAGAGAACGACGATTTCCGGATAGATTATTTCACTGGTTCATCGCCTGTACTCGGTCAGTTTACCAGCCTGGATAATTCTGATTTTTTCTTTACCGGCAATATTGAGTAATTTTTTTATTGATGTATGTTTTTAATTTATATTTAGGTACTTCATCATCTCCAAAAACAATTTTATGACAAATAAGCCCTTATTTTATCCCTTGCTCCTGGTTCTTTCAATGGTCATTCTCGTATCCTGTTCTAAAGAGGGAGATACCGGTCCCGCCGGTCCCGCTGGCCCTGCCGGTCCCGCTGGTCCTGCTGGCCCCGCTGGTCCTGAAGGAACCGCTAACGTGATGTATTCCGAATGGATGGAAATTGAATTTGAACCAAACGAAGACACAACAAACTGGAGCGCTATCATTCCTGCCCCCGGACTTTCACAGGACATTCTCAACCAGGGTGAAATAAAGGTGTATATAAATCTCGGAACAGACGCCGATCCGGTTGTTGCTCCTTTGCCATACTTTGATGGTGCCGCGATTATCAACCCGGTGTTCTTTACCGATACCATCGGAATGATATCTACCGTTGACGCCAGCACGAGGGAAGAAGATGGGGACATATTCTTTAAGTACAGGTATGTGTTGATACCGGGCGGACAGCTTGCTGCACTGCCGAATAATGTTCATCTCGACAACTATGCTGAGGTGAAAAAATATTTCAAGATCAAGAACTGATAATATTCGCTCTAACATAATCCCCGCGACTACCTTCGCGGGGATTTTTATTTATGACGAAGATTGGGTTAATATCAGACACGCATAGTTACCTCGACGAAGCGGTGTTTAAACATTTCGAACACTGTGATGAGATTTGGCATGCGGGTGATTTTGGCAATGCTGCGATTGCCGGCAGGCTGGCCGCGTTCCGGCCCTTAAAAGGTGTTTATGGAAATATCGACGGTTACGATGTGAAAAGCGAATACCCGGAGATGCTGCGGTGGCGGTGTGAAGATGTTGATGTGATGATGTGTCACATCGGGGGTTATCCGGGCAGGTACACACGGATAGTGAAGGAGGAAATGAAAAGTGCGCCGCCGAAATTGTTCATCAGCGGCCACTCTCATATCCTTAAGATCATTTACGACAAACAGTACGGTTGTTTACACATCAATCCCGGCGCGGCTGGCAGGGAAGGATGGCATAAGATGAGAACCGTGGTAAGATTCGCCATTGAAGCGGACAATATAAAAGACTGTGAGGTGATAGAACTGGGTAAGCGGTGATGCCAATAACGAATAATGGCTACAATAAGGGCGGTGGTTCTTCTATGTGCCTGTATCTTCTTTCGCCGGTTACCCGTGAGGCGGGTTCAGATCTTTCCCGATGACCCATTGGTGCGCTCCATTCAAGGACTTTGATACATGATTCCAGTTCCTTGATCTGGAGGTGCATTTCCTTCATCGTCGAAAAAGACTCTCCTTCACGCATAGCCTGGTCAAACTTTGACCTCAATTCATTCAAATGAATTTTCATTGTCGTTACATCTGTGTCGGGACTTAATATCATAGAATTGGTATTAAAAGTGAAAAAATACTCGTGATTAAGTGTTAGCAAAACCCATAAGTAAAATTCACTGTTCGCGCGACTGCCAGGGAGCTTCAGTAAAAACAGGTGAGGACATTAAAGGTACAAAAATGCAGGTATGCTTTCCAAGTATTTTTCAAATAAAAAGGAACTTTTTTCTGTCGGAATTTTCAGTTGATACAAATGAAATGACAGTTCATTCCGGTTAGGTGTTTCGCGGGGTTTAGTCACTATATCTTCAGTGTCTAAACACTCCACGTAAAATGAAAAAGTACATTCTCATTCCGGTCGTTGCCTTTATCGCGCTGACCGCTGCCGTAACCGCCGATATATTCAGCTCACTCGATATTAGCCGCGAACAGGCGAAACAACGCCTTCTCGAATCCATGGGGGAGGGCTACATCGTTTCCGGTGAGCACGACCTCGTATCGAAAGCGAAAAGCCTGCCCGTAGAAATGAGGGTAGCAGGAATCAGGCAACTCATTAAGCTCGCCAAGGAATACACTTCCGGCGATGAGTTTGCAGCGGACTATAAGAAATGGAGAAATGGAAAGCTCAACCCGGGTCAGAAATCGCGTCTCGGGGTGCCGAAGCTTCGCCGGATGCTTGATAACGCGGTTGACAGGGCGCTTGATTCGCGCGAAAACGAAGACAGGTATCCTGCGGATCCGAATAAACTTATTAAGAAGCGTCTTGAAGAGTTCCTGGAGGTTTCCGGTTCCGTGGATTTTGATGCGAAGCTCAGCGGGAGTATGTTCGTGAATCCGGAGTATGAGCAGAAAGACGATAAGTGGAAGATGTGCTACCGCGTTGGTAAAGAAACTATCGCCGCTGCCCGCGAAGAAGCGCAGGTTTGGTTGAAAGAGATTAACTAATTTTGGCGCCCTTACAGGAGAGATGCCAGAGTGGTTGAATGGGACGGTCTCGAAAACCGTTGTACGGGCAACTGTACCGAGGGTTCGAATCCCTCTCTCTCCGCCAAACAACACATGATAGTGCTCCCGAAGGGAGCATTTTTTATTTCTGGACGCGAGGCAAGCTTGCTTGCCGGAGCGGGAAGAAGTAAAAAATGGTACGCGCGTAGCGCGGTCACTACCATGTGTGTTTGAAGCCATCTCATTTAAGGGATCGCTTCAGCAATCCCTCTCTCCGCCGCAGGCGAAAGGATCGCCGAAGACAATCCTCTCCGCCACAGGCCCATACCGGGCTTTTTTTATTGACTTTTTAAAAACTCACTGGTTTTCGTTTCATTAAACCCGGTCTTTCAAATTCTGACTATCCCAAACGAAAAGGAATCGTTTCTAAAGCCCAAGCCCTTTCACCCCTTCAAAAAACTTATCCACAAATAAGTTTAAAAAACACCCAGTCCTCACCACTTCCCCTATTTACCAGTATTTTCAGAAAATAATCTCAAAAATAAGGAAACGAAATATATTTTTTTATTAATAACTTTTTCATATACCTTGTAAAGCCAAAGTCTAACTAAAAAATAATGAAATGAAAAGGAAACTGCTACCAAAACGAATTCCGCTCATTTTCGCATGTTTGCTGTGTATCCTGATCGTACACGGTCAGTCGGTAACCATTAACGGCACCGTGCGATCCGAGACCAATGCTCCACTACCAGGAGTTACCGTATCCTCATCACAATCAAATGCTACCCAAACCGACGCTGAAGGAAAGTTCCGTTTACAGGTACCTGATAAAAACGCAACTGTCGTGTTCTCCTCCGTCGGCTATGTTGCGCAAACAGTTTATCTCGATGGTCGTACCAGTCTCAACATTAGCTTAAAAGCAAACGTTGGCGAACTCAACGAAGTTGTGGTAACCGCCATTGGTATACAGAGACAAAAGAAATCATTGGGTTATACCACCCAGGTAATAAAAGGTGAAGAACTTACCACCGCACGCGAAACAAACGTAGCAAACTCTTTGAAGGGTAAAGTGGCAGGGGTATTCATAAGTCCCGCAAACACCGGTCCCGGTGGCTCAACTTTCATTTCAATAAGAGGTGTGAGCTCTTTCAATAGCGGAAGAACCAAGCCGCTGATAGTTGTCGACGGAGTACCGATCGATAACACTACGATTAATCAACCTGATATTTTTAACAGCAGAGGTATAAACCGTGACTATGGCGACGGTATCGGAAACATTCTGCCAGACGATATTGAAAACATCACGGTGCTGAAAGGTCCGAATGGCGCAGCGCTTTATGGTTCACGCGGTGCTGCCGGCGTAATCCTTATTACAACAAAGAAGGGACAGGCCGGAAGAAAATTCGGAATCGATGTTAATTCAAACGCAACATTTGAAAGACCAAACGTATTACCACAATACCAGGAAGTGTGGGGCGGTGGTTACGACGATAACTACGCGATGTTCGGCACTACTACTGTAGACGGACAGGAAGTATCTGTGTTCCCATCATGGCTCACCGACCACTGGGGCGGAAAATATGATGGAAGACCGATTCAACTCGAAATGTGGCCCGAAGCTGGCCTCGTTACCTATTCTCCTTCCGGTGAAGACAACATCAGGAAATTCTACCGTACCGGCGCTACGTATACTAATACAGTGGGAATTTCAGGGGGAACAGACAGGCTGAACTACCGTCTGTCACTCTCCGATCTTCGCAACACAGGCATCGTACCACTTTCATCCATCAACAGGAAAACGATCAACCTTCGTTTAGGCTTTAACGCAACAGACAAGTTGTACTTCGAAGGAAAAGTGAACTACATCAAAAACGATGGTAACGGTCGCCCGGCAAACGGTCTTGATATTAATACAGTAACCTATTCCCTGAACCGTATTCCGGCATTCATCAATATCGACATGCTGAAGAATTATAAATCGCCGGATGGAAGATCGTACAACTGGGCAGATGGCAGGCCTTTCAATCCATATTGGGTGATTAATGAAATGCCCAGCCACGATACACGCGACAGGATGATCGGGTATGTATTGGGCAGGTACAATTTCAACAGCTGGCTTACATTGCAGGCCAGGACTGGAACAGACTTTTATAATGATCAAAGACACTCGCAGATCAATGTAGGTACTCCTACCAGCAGTCTCGTAAGAGGACAGTTGCTCGATCAGCAAATTTCTGTGAGAGAAGATAACTCCGATGTATTGTTAACTGCATCAGGAAACCTGAGCAGCGATTTCACTGGTTCGTTTTCAGTGGGTGCCAACCACATGAACAGGAACTTTAATCTCGTTTCGGTGGAGGGTTATAACATGAATATTCCAGGCATCTATAATATCGTTAATGCCGGCCTCGTGTTTCCGACGAATACAGTAAACAAAAAACAGATTAACTCGGTTTTTGCGGCCGCACAGATTGGATATAAAAATTATCTGTTCGTCGATATCACCGGAAGAAACGACTGGTCGTCGACACTCGGACAGGATAACTACGCGTTCTTCTATCCTTCAGTAAGCACAAGCTTTGTGTTTACAGATGCGTTGAAATTGCCTGCAACCGTATTAAACTACGGTAAGTTGCGCCTGTCGTATGCACAGGGTGGCAAGGATGGGGATCCGTATCAGACCAAGATCGGTTACAGCCTGCTCACAAATAACTACCGTGGACAACAATTCGGCAGAATACGCAGCGACGTTCCGGAAATCAACCTGAAAAACGAGCTGACTACATCTGTTGAAGTGGGCACAGAACTCAAATTCTTCAACAACAGGATCGGAATTGATTTCACTTACTACGATTCGAGAACAAAGAACCAGATATTGCCGGTAGATATTTCGCCCGCAACAGGGTTTGCCGCGAAAATTGCCAACGCTGGTGAAATTCGCAACAGGGGTATTGAAATCATGTTGAACCTTGTGCCCGTGCAGTCGAAGAATTTTACATGGGACATGTTGCTGAACTTCTCAAGAAACAGGTCGGAAGTAATGTCCCTTGCTGAAGGTATCGACGCCATCTCGTTGATCAGCACTGAGGAAATCGCTATCGAAGCTCGCCCGGGATTGCCTTATGGTAATATCGTTGGTTATGGTTTCAAACGCACTCCTACAGGCGAAAAATGGCTCACAGCAAATGGTATTTACCAGCACGACGATACGCTGTCGGTGTTAGGTAATATGCAACCGGATTTCATTGGCGGTTTAACAAACACATTTACATTTAAAGGTTTCACATTAAGCGCGCTGATTGATTTCCGGATAGGTGGAGAAATATTTTCTTATTCAAAAGCAACTCAAACATATTCCGGAACAGCTAAATACACTGAGAACGGCGATAACCTGATCTCCGACGGTGTTATCGAAGGGCCTGATGGCAAGTTTACAAAAAGCACCATCGTAGTAGGAAGAATGAATTACTACACCAGCATGGGTTGGGGTAACATCAGCGAAGCATTTGTTTTGCCTGCTGACTATGTAGCGCTCCGCGAATTGTCTATAGGATACACAATCGGAAAGTTTTTCAAGGGAACAGTTTTGAATAATGCACGGCTGTCGGTTGTTGGTAGAAACCTGTTTTATATCTACAGGGATTCCGAGTTCAAGACGCTTGGTATCAGCCCGGAAAATGCATTTAACTCAAGCACAACGGCTCAGGGTTTTGAGGTGCCAACAGCTCCAACAACAAGAAGCCTTGGTGTTAACCTGTCATTCTCATTCTAAAACTGATTAAAAGACAAAAAATGAAACCAACTAAAATTATAGCTGCGTGTTTGATTGCTTCGATTGTGTCGGCGGGAGGATGTACTAAAGACTTCGACCAGATCAATACCGACCCCACACTCATCACAAGAGAATTGATGAAGCCGTCATTGCTTCTGACGTATGTTGAAAAGAATTCGGCATACGAGGTAGAAACTCAAAGCATCATTTCAGAATTTTCAGGATACTACGCCAACCCTGCCTCAGGAAATATTTTCCTGAACAGGAACTTTGGTGATCCATTCGGTTCTTACTACCGCAATTATTTGATCAATATCGCTGAGGGAATAAGATTGACAGCAGAGGATCCGACGTTGCAAAATCAGAATGCCATGTTCAGGATTTACAAAGCGTGGCTGTTCTATCAACTTACAGACGCTTATGGCGACATTCCTTATTTCGAAGCGTTAAACGACATTTTTGAACTGAACAGTCAGCCTGTTTATGATTCGCAGGAATCTATTTACAGGGATATTTTCAAAGAGCTTAAAGAAGCTACGGCGGCTCTCAGCGACGACGCGGCACAGAAATCATTTGACGCTGCTGATATTTTAATGGGTGGCAGCGCTGAAAAATGGAGAAGGTTTGCCAATTCAATAAGACTGCGCCTTGCATTGCGTGTTCGTTACGCTGATGCGGCTCTTGCGCAGGAAAACATTTCTGATGTTATCGCGGCTCCGCTTATCGATGATAATTCACAGAACGTGTTGCTGCAAACACTCGATGATGGCAATGTTGAAAACCTGAATGAATTCTACGATAAGAACACGCGTCAGCCTGGCAACATGAACGTGTCGTTTACGGTAACTGATAACCTCAATCACTTAAGCGATCCGAGGCTGCCGATATTCGCGAAACTACCGCCGGAACCAGCCGCAGGCTATCGTGGCGCTCCGATTCAGATGCTGCAAAATGAGACCCAGCGTTATATCGAGGATTCAGTGTCACTGATGGGTGATTATTTTCTTCAGCCTGTATATGACAAAATTCTTATCAATGCTTCTGAGGTAAAATTCCTTCGCGCAGAGGCTGCGCTTGCAGGCTTCACAACAGAGGATCCACAGGAATTGTTCGAACAGGGTATTCAACTCGCAATGGAACAATATGGCGTTGCATCCGGCGATATCACCACATATCTCGCTTCTCCATCCGGCACACTTACAGGAACAGAAGAACAACAGCTCGAGCAAATCATCGTTCAGAAATGGCTCGCTACTTATTACAATGTGAATGAAGGATGGGCCGAATTCAGAAGAACGGGTTACCCGAGAATATGGACAGGAAATGAACTCGGCGACACCGGCGGAAATGTTCCACGCAGGCTTACTTACCCTGTAGAAGAGTACTTTAAAAACCAGGCAAACGTAACTGCGGCCGCGGGCCGGATTGATGGTGGAGATAAACTGCTCGGTAGAGTATGGTGGGATAAAAAAGCAGGTCTTCCCTTCGCTCACCCAAGACAGGGCATGTTCCCTCCTGAAGACTATTGATGAATATGGCGTTCGTTTTAGTTTGAGTAATATTTAACCCGTATATTTTTATACGGGTTAATAATTTCAACATATGAGTACAACTATCAAAACTTTTGCTGCTGTTATTATTTTCAATTTATGTTGTGCGTATGCGATATCACAGCAGTATGCTTTCCAGGATCATTTCAAAACACAGTTCGAAGCTTCCCCAAAACAATTTGCTTTTAATGGCAGTACTAAAAAAGATGTGGAAGAATGGAGAAAATTGTTGCTTCCGAAGCTAAAAGCGGCGTTGGGCCTGGATAAAATCCAACAGCAATTAACCGGGTATGTGCCCAGGGCTGAGAAGAAGAGTTCGGAAGATACCGGGCCATACATTAAGGAGCACTGGATCATCTGGACAGAACCAACGGTGCCATTGCCTGTTACCATTTTATTTCCTAAAAATTCATCCGGCAAAACGCCGTTGGTGATCACGCCGCACGGACATGGAAGAAATGCTGATCTGTATGAGGGCATCTATCCAAACATGCATGAGAAGGATAGCAACCAGCAGGGTAAGCCCGTGGCGGTGCAATCTGTGCTCGAAGGATATATTACCATTGCTCCGACAACGCGCGCTTTTGGCGACACAAGGAGCGAGCACGACAAAAAAGAAGGTAATTCGTTTTCCTGTCATGATCAGCTGATGAAAGATCTTCTTGTCGGGAGAACACCAATTGGCGACAGGGTATGGGACATGCAGAAAATAATAGACTGGGCGCTGCAGAATTTGCCTGTTGATCCGAAACGGATTGCGATAACAGGTAATTCGGGTGGCGGAACTGTTTCGTTTTTCTCAGCGGCATGCGACCCACGAATTACAGTGGCGGTCCCCGGTTCAGCATTCTGTACTTTCCAGGGCAGCATCGGCCCGATTGCGCATTGTGATTGTAACTACATCCCAGGTATTCTGAATATCGCTGAAATGCCGGACATTGCAGGCCTGGTGACCCCGCGCGCCTTCTGTGCCGTGAATGGAGTAGAAGATAACGTGTTTCCGATTGAACCAACCCGCGAGGCCTTTGCTCACCTGCAAAAAATATATGCAGCGGCTGGCGTGCCTTCTAAGGTTGAGCTGTACGAAGGGCAGGGCGGGCATCGCTATTATAAAGAAGGCTCATGGCCCTTTATAAAGAAACATTTTTCGCAGGTCAATTGAAAAACGAATGACAATACGACAATCTATTGCAGCGATTTTCGCTCTCACAGCCATCACACAAAGTTTATTTTCTCAGCGGCAATTAATTTCAAAGGAACTCGCTGAAACAGGTGTAACAACACTGGTCAACACCCCGTTCCGCCAGTTTCCATTGTATAATGAAAGAGAACAGTGGGAATCAGTGCCTGCCGACTACAAGCGAAAGGTTATTGAAAACGCCAATCGTTATATCGGCTTTGAATGGCCGGGGCTAAAGGCTACCTCGTTTCTTGAATACCACAAGAATGGCAACCGCAGCCGTTATGAGAAAGTCGCGGAGCATAGAAGGGAGGTGCTTGGTGCATTGCTTCTTGCGGAATGTCTCGAACACAAAGGCAGATACCTCAATGATATTGCAAACGGTGTGTGGGCTATCTGCGAGCAATCGTACTGGGGATACCCGGCACACCTTTCCATGCAAAAGAAAGAATATGGTCTGCCCGACGTAGCAGAGCCGACGGTTGATCTTTTTGCCGCCGAAACCGCCTCACTGCTCGCGTGGACATACTATTTTTTAGCGGATGCGCTTGACACCATTTCACCGGCGATCAGTGAAAGGATTATTTATGAAACTGAAAGAAGGGTACTGCAACCCAATCTTGAACGCACGGACTTTTGGTGGATGGGTTTCGGTGATCGTAGTGTGAACAACTGGAATCCATGGATCGTATCAAACTGGCTCACGTGTGTGCTTATTCTCGAAAAAGACAATCAGAAAAAAGAACAGTCACTTAAGAAAATCGCAAACTGTCTGGATAATTTTCTTGACAATTATCCTGAAGATGGCGGTTGCGACGAGGGGCCTTCATATTGGAACAGGGCGGGCGGCTCGTTGTTCGATTGCCTTGAACTTTTCTATTACGGCAGTAACAAAGCATTTGATATTTACGAACACCCGCTCGTAAAAAGTATAGGCGCTTACATCTATAAAGTGCATATCGCAAACGACTATTATATCAATTTCGCGGATGCATCTGCGCGAATGAATGTGGACCCCGCGGTTGTCTTCGGGTATGGAAAAAGAATTTCGAATGATACCCTGATGAAACTTGGCGCGACGGCATACCGCGAGCAGTTGTCCGACGATTACGACAACAACGCGAGTGTGTTTCGTCCGCTGATGACACTTTTTATTTTGCAGGAGCTGCAGAAGTTTGATTCGCAAGCCGAACCGGGCGCTGTTTACTGGCTACCGGAAACGCAGGTGCTCACTGCTCGATCAAATACTGCATCGCATGAAGGTTTGTTTTTAGGCGCGCAGGGTGGTCATAATAATGAAAGTCACAATCACAACGATGTAGGAAACTTTATTGTGTATTATGATGGCAAGCCCGCGCTTATTGATGTGGGAGTAGAAACTTATTCGGCAAAAACATTCAGTGATCAGCGTTACGACATCTGGACAATGCAGTCTGCGTTTCATAATTGTCCCACGATAAATGGTGTAATGCAATCGCCCGGAAGAGAATTCGCTGCGAAGGACTTGCATTTTTCCTCCTCGTCGGGCAAAGTAAATCT
>JAEUVS010000096.1 GCA_016786745.1 Chitinophagaceae bacterium
TTGTTAAAGTATTGTTAATACAACTAATCGGAGAAAATCTATCAAATTCATGTTTTTAATATGAAAAATTCAGGGTTTCAGAATGATTTATGCCTGATAATCTGACCAAATCAATTTTTTAATCTGAAAAAATCCCAAAAAGTGCCTGATTACTATGAAAAATTCAATAAATTGATCAAGAAATCAAATTATAATGAGAAAAATTCCACCGCCACGCCTTGAAGAAGTGCTGTTCGGATCGGCCGACAAGGCCGCATCGGCAAGGATAAGCGATCTGGAAAAAAAAGGCATCGTCAGGAAAATCGCTCCGAGGCTGTATACCTCCAATTTACAGGAAGACCCGGCTGTCATCATCCGTCGCAACTGGTATAAGATACTGGCTACCCAATACCCCGATGCGCTGCTGAGCCACCGGTCTGCCCTGGATTTCCGGCCGACTCCTCAAGGACATATCTTCCTGACTTATACTTATACGCAAAACATTGCGCTGCCAGGACTGACCATACATTTCCTGGAAGGGCCATCCCGGGTCGAAGGCGACCAGCCGTTTTTCGACGCCCTGCATGTTTCCGGGCAAGCCAGGGCGTTCCTGGAAAATTGCCAGCCCAGCCGGCTGCAGGGAGAAGCGTCCAAAGTACTGCCACAGGCCGCACTGGAGGAGCGGCTCGAAAAAATCATCCAGGTAAAAGGAGAAAAGGCTTTAAATAATTTACGTGATGAAGCACGAAAGATCGCCGGACCGCTGCGCATGGAAAAGGAGTTTACCCGGCTCAATCAACTGATCAGCGCATTACTCTCAACAGGGGAATCCAAACGGCTGACATCGCCTTCGGCGATCGCCCGCGTACTGGGTGAACCTTTCGATGCCGGCCGGATCGATTTGTTTGAGAACCTATACCAGGCACTGGCAAGCGCTACCTTTCCTGATTTGCGGGAAAGAAATGACACCATTCTGGCCTACCGGAATTTTGCTTTTTTCGAGAGTTATTTTTCCAACTACATCGAAGGGACGGAGTTCCTGATTGAAGAGGCCAAAGCCATCATTGCCAGCGAAACCCCGTTGCCAACGAGGGAAGATGACTCGCATGATGTGCTGGGAACCTACCAGATCGTTTCCAGCAGGCAGGAAATGAGTATCGTGCCCGCAGACGCCGCAATGTTGCTGAGCTTGCTGAGGGAACGGCACGCCATTCTGCTTCGGGCAAGGATATCAAAAAAGCCGGGTGAGTTTAAGGATAAAAATAACCGGGCAGGCAATACGGAGTTCGTTGATAAAGACCTTGTGGCCGGCACACTGAAGAAAGGTTTCGAATGGTATTCGCTGTTGAAGCACCCGTTTGCCAAAGCTGCGTACATCATGTTTTTAGTCAGTGAAGTGCACCCGTTCCTTGATGGAAACGGCAGAATTGCACGAGTAATGATGAATGCCGAACTGACGGCCGCCGGTTTTTCAAAAATTATTATACCTACCGTTTACCGGGAGGATTACACCGGTGCACTGAAGCAGTTTTCAAACCAGCGAACGCCTGATGCGTATGTCAGTATGCTGTTGCGGGCATGGCAGTTCAGCGCCAATATCTATGGGGAGGACCGCGAAGCCATGGAAGACCTGCTGAACCGGTCAGATGCATTCAAGGAACCCAAACACGGGCGGCTAAAAATCATCCACCGGCTGACGGTAGGGAACAATGAGACAGATCCTTTCCCGGTGCCTTATGGCAAGAGTATTGCGGTGCGATCTTCAAAACCAGGTGTGGAAGCCTTTGTGTTTAATGCAACAGGGAACAAACTTGGTAAAACGATTAATGATCCAAAAATAACAGAGATATTTCCGGCTGAAGAGATTGCTTCAATACATCCCCAGATGATCAAGTTCAAAGCTGCAGAAAAAGATACCGCGATAGAATTTGAATATTTTTAGACCTGAATATTCGTTACCAGATGATCTACCTGATTATCGATACGAACGCTACCAAATAAAAATGCCGAAGGCACTTGTTGCCCGACCTGCAATAGAACTCATATTGATTGTCAATTTATTACAAGTAAAGTGCGCGTGCAGCAAATACCTTCTCTTTCAGAATAAGTAAACTCTTTATGGTGTTTGTTCAGTTGAAAGAGTATATCGAATTCCCGAAAGCCGTTGTCCCACTGGTGGAGGATTGATGCGATGCTCCAATCATTCTTCGCGTTTCACCCGTGAACAATGCATCCATGTCTACTTCAAACAGCATGGTATTACGGATGAATGCTACGGTACTCACCGACGCTATCGTGTATTTCGTTTTCAAAGGAGCGAGAAGACAAGTCCAGCAGTTTGTCTTAGTGCCCACCAAACGCCCATTTGGGCTAAACAGACGGCAGTTCGGCTATACTTTTTGGTAGTACGCGATTCGTTCCAGACCGGCAAATATGTGTTTTCCCGCAGGAAGGCATGCATAAAGCCACACTAATCGGCTCCTGCCAAAACTTTTTGTAATTTAGCCGTGTAATTCAAGCAGTATGGGCGCTCCGAAAATCATTGACCAGCAAATTACCAGCTACCTTCCGCAGCTCAGCGATAAGCAAAAAAATATCGTGCTGGGTGTTGTAAGGAAGTTTGCCGATGATGAGCAGGACTGGTGGAACAAGCTTTCCCCAAACCGCCAGGCAGCGATCGACGAGGCCATTGGCCAGATCAAAGCAGGGAAAGGGCTTTCGCACGCGAGCGTCATGAAAAAATACCAGAAATGGCGGGCAAAATAAAACCCGCAGTGACCTGGTCACCAAACGCATCAGCAGATTTAGCCGGCATCACCACTTATCTCGAATCGGAATGGACGAACAAAACCATCAGTGCGTTTCTTGCGCGGCTGGAGAATCTTATCGAACGCATCCAATCCTTTCCCGCTATCGGCCGCAAGTCAGCTTCGCGCCGAAACGTTCATCTCGTTTTGCTGGAGCCGCATCATCAGGTGGTTTACAAGTATTTTCCGCGCAAAAAGGTCATTGCCATTTTGCAGGTGTGGGACACACGGCAGGACCCGAGAAAAAGGAAGGGATAGCTGGTGAGGATGGTTTTATTCGTTTTGAAGGAGGGATTATTTTTTGTTATTCTCAGTTTTCCTGCACAAGAAAATTTGAGAACGATCAATATTTGATCAACAGTTTACTTTATCTGCATTAAAATATGTCTCTTGTAGTCGCTAGAATATGGCCGCAGTGGAATCACTACTACCATGAACGTGATCGATGTTACAAGCGATCCGAGCCGCGAAAAGCTCAAACTGCAGCACCAACTATTCAAGACTTACGAAGCGCATCATGAGATCAAAAGTGCGCCGATTCAACAAATGACTTCCGCTAATCTGGCAGACCTCAAGACCTTACTGATTGCTTCCTCCAATGCATTTGAAGAAACAAGCGCCTTAATTGAAACTGCGCAGTCAACTACAGAAGGAATCTCCCGTAGGCTAACAAGCACACAGAAAAGCATTTTTCGCTTTTTATTTAAGAAAAGGATACTTCGACTCCAAACCGAGCTGGACGTGAGTGAGGAACAATTGGCTGAGCTTCGTCAGCAACGGGATCTAACCGTCGTCCAACTGGACATCGATACTGAAGACGTTTTTTTTCAAATGTATCAGTTAGTCGGAAAGAGTTTTCAGTTGTTGAAGTCATCTGAAAAAAAATGGGACATGACCAGTTCGAGAGAGACCAACAGGATAGCTGAAAGGACCTCCGCGACATCAACGATCACCCGCTCATCCGTTGACCTGGCGGAAGGCCCACTACCTATTCTGCGTACGAAGGATACCTGTCTTTGCATTCACAACATTAACGGCGGCGACCTTTACTTCTACCCTGACTTTATGATCGTGTATGACTCCAAGACAGATTTTGCGCTGATCGATTATGCGGACCTGACTATCTCGTATGCGTCCCAACGGTTCATCGAGTAAGAGAGCGTTCCGAAGGATAGTGTGATCGTCGGCCAGACTTGGTATAAAGTCAACAAGGACGGCAGTCCTGATCGGCGCTTCGCTTCCAATTACCAAATTCCCATCGTACAGTATGGTGAAATCCACATCACATCTGTTACCGGACTTGCTGAAGCCTATTGTTTCAGCAATGCCGAGTACGCGCAACTATTCACGAAGGCAGTTAATGATTACGTGGGTGCGCTGAAAGATTCAAAAGCATTATTAAATCAGTTTCGGTAAGAGGCACCCTTGGGTACCCCGCGGTCAGCCCCTGTTTCATCTCGCGGTGAAACATGAAAGTGACACGGCGCAAGACAAATGAATCCTCAATTCGATCATAGACTGCTTACGTATGGTTGGGGAAATGTTTAAACAGTGGTATGATTGAATATGAACGCTTCTGATTTCGCTTAGATCTATAACAAATCGAAATATATGACTATTCAAGGTGAAATAACGGTTAGGATTTCTCATGAAGATGCACAAATATTAAGAATTGAAATGAAGGAGGTAATTGATTATTTAAGTAAATGTTTAGCACAATATTGTTCAGGAAGTAAACCCACGACTCAATTTATTACTGCGATTGAATTCATGCAATCTGTCAAAATCGGAAGAACGAAGTTTGACGAATTGATTGCCAAGAATAAGATTAAAACAATCAAGAAGAAAAGAAAGATATACGTGCTCCCCAGTGAAGTGGATAGGTATTTTACTGATCCGTCTATCAATTAACGTTGGAATGAACACATATAAGCGTTCCCGTTAACGCTTGAGAAAATAGTGTTGTTGTCTAGTTGCGCAACTACAGGAATTTGTCAGAAATTCTGCGTTGCATTTTTACTGCCGTTTATTCCCAATACTTCGCATTGATTGATATTTTCTTCAACGATAATATCTGTTTAAGTGTCGACAACAAACGACAATTCTGAGCGATTGAATATTAAGAAAATAGAACGAAAAGAGTATCAGTTGCAGACAAAAAGTGATCCAATGGGTTTAAAAAAGAAAGGTTCTACTTGAAAAGTGAGTGAGTGAGAAATAACAGTTAATTCAATTAAGCAAAATGAATTAAATATTATAATTTTATTCAAAGTTGCCCGACCTGGATTGGCTTCGCCGATCCAAACCGCTTTGCATTACCCAAAGCACCCCGCCGCCTGCGGCGGCTCAGTTTTTTATTTTCATCCGCTTAGGCGAACAAAGTTCGTCACGCTGCTGAAAACAAAAAACCCGCACAAATGTGCGGGAGCTTTGTTGCCCGACCTGGATTCGAACCAAGACAAACAGAACCAAAATCTGTCGTACTACCATTATACTATCGGGCACTCACTATAAGAGCTAAAAAGGGCTGCAAAAATACGCGGTCGCGAACGACGATCCAAATTTAAACCACCTCTAAAAGATAATGGTTCTTCTTGCCCTTCTGAATGAGCAGGTATTTGTTATGCAAAAGCATTTCTACCCCAATTTTTAAGGCAGGATCACTCACTTTATGCCTGTTCACACTCAACCCACCCTGCTGAATAAGTTTTCTCGCCTCCCCTTTACTCGGTAAAATCTGTGACGTTACAAGCAACGTCGCCAGGTCAACATCCATCAAAACACTTTTCGACAAACTCGATTTAACAACACCCTCCATCTGTTCGATCTCCTCAACAGTCAGCGACTCCGCAGGAGCCGACATATTCAAAAACAATTTTTCAGTTGTTTCAACAGCCTTTTTATACTCTTCTTCACTATGCACGAAAGTAGTCACCTCGCGCGCCAACGCTTTCTGCAAAATTCTTGCTCCCGGGTCCGCTTTATGAGAACTAACCAGTTTGTTCACTTCTTCCTGTGGCAAAAAAGTAAAAATCCTGATCCAGTTCACCGCATCTTCGTCACTCGCATTTAGCCAGAACTGGTAAAACTGGTAAGGAGAAGTTTTTTCAGGATCGAGCCACACATTTCCTTTTTCAGTTTTCCCAAACTTGCCTCCATCCGCTTTTCTTATCAACGGACAGGTAAACGCAAACGCTTCGCCGCCACTTTTTCGCCTGATCAATTCCGCGCCGGTGGTTATATTTCCCCATTGATCGCTACCACCAAACTGCAGTTTGCAATTGTGATTTTTATACAACCAGTAGAAATCGTATCCCTGCAATAACTGATAAGCAAATTCAGTGTAGCTGATTCCTTTTTCCTCTATACGTCGTTGTACGCTTTCCTTTGCCATCATGTAATTCACAGTAATATGCTTCCCGGTGTCACGAAGAAATTCAATAAGGCTGATTTCTTTGAACCAATCGTAGTTGTTTACTATTTCCGCGGATGTTGGCCCGCTGCCGGAAAAATCGAGAAATTTCGATAGCTGCTTCTTAATGCCCACGAGGTTTTTCTGCAACTCATCTTCCTGCAAAAGGTTCCTCTCATCACTTTTACCGGTCGGGTCACCAATCATGCCCGTAGCGCCACCCACCAGCGCAACTGGCTTATGCCCCGCTTTCTGAAGGTGCATGAGTAAGATAATAGGTACGAGGCTGCCAATATGCAGAGAATCGGCGGTGGGGTCGAAGCCCACATACCCTGTAGTCACTTCATTCTGAAGCTGTTCTTCCGTACCAGGCATTATATCCTGTACCATCCCCCTCCAGGTTAGTTCTTTTATAAGGTTCATATTAACTAAAGAAGTAGTAAATCAACGAATTGCGCAAATGTAACAAATCGCCGAAAGCTTAGTAGAAAATGCAATAATTTCATTGATTTCCCGTTTGTTTTTATTGACCATAAAGTGGTGAAAAACACTACTGTTAACCCCATAAAAAACCATTTATTTTCAACTGCTTATCGCGAAAAT
>JAEUVS010000099.1 GCA_016786745.1 Chitinophagaceae bacterium
GTTCTACTTTCGGGATGACAGCCGTTCTACAACGTCATCCCGAGCGAATGCGAGGGATCTGCGGATGAACAATCACTTCAATTCAATTTCTGCGAGTACAGGAAAATGATCCGAAGGAAATTTTCCATGGTAACTATCAGAAAGTATGCCCCAGCGTTTTACTATGAATTGTTTGGTCACAAATATGTGATCGATGATTTCCGTTGACGCGATATTTTTACCGTAAGCGTTGAATGTTCCATTGAACGCATATGGATTTGGCGTTTGCCTGAATGTATCGTCGAACGCTTCCGATCTTTCAATGTTAAGATACCACTCGCTTTTCTGGTCGCCGTTCAGGTCGCCTACGAACACTACGGGCTCATTTCCTGCGAGAGCGTTGATACGCTGCAGGATTAGCTTACTGCTCTCAATTCTCGCCACTTTACCCTGGTGATCGAAGTGAGCGCTGAAAAAATAAAATCTCTTACCGGTCTTTTTATCCGCCACATGCACCCACGAACAAATGCGGTTGCAACAAACTGCGTCCCAACCTTTCGATGGCTGATCCGGAGTTTCAGACAACCAAAAGTCGCCATTTTTTAATACCGTGAAGCGGTCCTTCCTGAAAAATATGGCGCTGTGCTCACCGGCCTCTTTCCCGTCGTCGCGGCCAACACCGTAAAAATCGTATTCGGGTAAACTTTTCTTGATGTCATTCAATTGTGCGCGAACGCCCTCCTGTGTTCCGAAAATGTCGAACTGGTGAAAGCGTATGAGGCCGGTAACAACGGGCAATCGTTGCGTCCACAGGTTACCGCTATCAGTTGTGTTGAGATACCTGAGATTGAATGTGCCGGCAACAATTTCCTGGGAGAATGAAAAGGTGCAGAATGCGCTGAAAAGCACCGTTAAGATAAGATTCCTGATCTGGTACATATTGGCTACCAATGTAGTAAATTAATCACCAGTGGCATAATAATTTCAGCGTATTACAGGAACCTCTAATATTGAAAATATGGAGAAACTTAACCTGCGATCGCCGTGGCCCGAAGTGAGGGAGCGGCTAAAAGAAAATGACATGAATCTTACTGACCAGGATTTGGAGTACCGGCCTGGCGAGGAGGATCAATTGCTGGAGAGACTGTCGGGGAAGCTGAATAAAAGTAAGAAAGAAGTGAGGGAATATATTGAGAGTATTTCATCGAATGAGGATAAAGCGGGATGAGTGTATGCGGAGGCGAAAACTACCAGGCACGATATTTTGAATTACTCAATAAGCTTTCTAATTTCAAATAAAAAATTATGGCACGGAAATCAATGACACCGATTGTGCTCGCGGGCCTCGCTGCTGCTGCCTACTATGCATATTCAAAAATGTCGCCGGAGCAGAAAGAGCAGATGTTCGGAACTATTAAAAAAACCGGCAAGGATCTGCTCGGAAAATTGTGGCCATCTTCAACGGAACAGGTAAACAAGGATACGAATTCGGAGGTGGGTTAAAACAAACTTAGCTGACCGCCCGCTGGTACAAACCTGTTAGCAAACTTCACCCTCGGAGAAGGTATTGCAGGTACCTCATATACGGCGGTTTCTTTATACCTCGAAGCAACAATAATTTCTGTATTCGCGGAATGGGGTTTGAACAAAGCCTCTACAATTTCAGGCATGTTATTCTCACGCGAAAGATGCGATAACACGAGGTGAGACATATATGCCGGCCTGCACCCGGTGAAGAGATCATAAGCCTGCCTGTTGGAAAGATGTCCCTTCCCTCCTCTTATCCGTTGTTTAAGATGATACGGGTAGCGACCGGTCATCAGCATCTTCTCATCATAGTTCGATTCTAAAAACACAGCGTTGCATTGGCTGAAGCTGTCTACAACATTATTACATGCGTTACCAATGTCAGTAAAGATTCCCACCTTCACTCCTTCCAGCGTTACAATAAAACTGTGCGGATCGGCGGCATCATGAATTTTTGGAAACGCATGCACGGTTAGTTGTCCCACTTCAACAGGCTCATAAGAATGAAACGCATGAACCAATTGCGGCTCCAGGCGCATCCCGCTGTACAAACGTGTTCGTTCAGTAATGTAAACAGGTATTTGAAATTTCCTGGTGAGTACGGGCAGGCCGAAAATATGATCCGCGTGTTCATGGGAGATGAACACTGCTTTAACATTCCTTATGTCGAGATTCAGGCGACTCATGCGCTTTACCGTCTCCCTGCATGACAGGCCCGCATCTACAAGAATTGCCTCATCGCTGCTGCCGATGTAGTAGCAATTGCCGTTGCTACCGGAATTAAGAGACGTAATGAAAACCGACATGCGCAGCTAATTATTTTAGCAAAAATAAGAAACGGCACTTAAACCGAACGGGTGTCAATAAAAATAGTTACTGGTCCGTCGTTCACGAGCGCTACTTTCATGTCGGCGCCAAAGATGCCTGTCTGAACCTGTTTACCTGACTCTTTGCGCAGGGCCGCAATCATTTTTTCATACATCGGGATCGCCACGGAAGGTTTGCTTGCTCGTATATAAGATGGCCTGTTCCCCTTTTTTGTGTCGGCGAACAATGTGAACTGGCTCACTAATAGAATTTCGCCGTCCACATCTTTTATGCTAAGGTTCATCACACCCGCGTTGTCGTTAAAAATGCGGAGGTTGACGATTTTTGAAGATAATTTGCTGATGTCGTCATCTGTGTCGGCATCTTCGATTCCCAACAGGATGAGCAGGCCATGACCGATGGAACCGGTTACTTCATTATCTACGGTTACTGATGCCTGTGAGACGCGTTGAATGATTGCGCGCATGAGAATTTTTTTTTGACCGGCTAATACTCAAACTTTTTCAGCGCCGGCGCCTTCCACCATGTAACAATCGCCACCCCGATAGTAACACATCCTCCAAACACCACCGACGGCACAACACCCAGCAGCTTAGCCATCACTCCACTTTCAAACTGACCGAGTTCGTTGCTTGAATTTACAAACATCGAGCTAACACTGCCTACCCGTCCCCGCAGATGATTCGGTGTTTTAAGTTGCATGATCGTTCCTCTCACCACCACACTAACGCCGTCGAGCATGCCGGCTACCATAAGCGCAAAGAACGAAAGCAGGAACCATTTCGACAACCCAAACATTATAATGCATACACCGAACCCGGCCACGGCAAAAATCAGTTTTCGTCCCTGGCTTTTCTTTATAGGCGACACCGTTAATAAAATCACCATCACAATAGAGCCAAGGTCGCTGGCGCCATTTAGCCAACCAAAACCCAGCGATCCGATTTGCAATATATCTCTCGCATAAACGGGCACCATGGCCACGGCGCCGCCGAATAACACTGCAAACATGTCTAACGAAAAAGCGCCGAGCAATTCTTTTGATTTATACACAAACCGCAGGCCTTCGCGCACACTTTCCCAGGTGCGTCCCTCTCCTACCTGCACCACCGGTTTCGGTTTCAACCCGGTAAGTGTAATCAGTGCGGTAAGCATCAATGCACATACAGCCACCAGCGTTCCCATGTTTCCGACCAGCGCGATGAGAAAGCCTCCAGTAGCGTGACCGGATACCGAAGCGGCGAGCCAGCTTCCCTGGCTCCACGTAGTTGCATTCTGTAAAAGATTACGTGGAACAATAGAAGCGATCATTGCCGAAAAATTCGGACCGGTGAACGACCTGATAATACCTGTGCAGAAAATAACACAATATATCGCGATGGAAATATGATGGCGGTCGAACCTGTTATGAATGAAAGGCGTTGCCAGGAACAGCAGGATGCCGCCGCATAGCACATACAGCGAAACAGTTTTGAGAAGAAGCTTTCTCTTTTCGCTGATATCTACCACGTGGCCGGAGTAGAGCGCCATCGCGAGCGCGGGAATGACTTCTGAAAGACCAATGAGACCGATGGCGAAGGGATCGTTGGTGAGCTCATAAATCCACCACCCCACAAGTGTTCCCATCATGCGTAAGCCCATGATGAAAAAAAATCTTCCCAATATCAGGACCTTGTATTCAGGAACTTTTACAGCTGCAAAAGGATCGTTCGTAACCTGGCCGAGAGAATCATTATCATCCATACCAATGGGTGCAAAGATACCATACCTTTGCCACCACGAAAAGGCGAAATTAGCACATGATGGAATCAATAATAGCGTTGGTCACCCTTATCCTGCTGGAAGTGGTGCTGGGACTTGATAACGTAATTTTCATTTCAATTTTATCGTCGCGGCTGCCGGAGCATCAGCAAAAAAGAGCCAGGCGACTGGGTTTGATTCTCGCGATGTTCATCCGTCTCGGTTTGCTCGCGGTGATTTCCGTCATCCTGAAACTTACTACCGACTTTTTTGAAATTCCCTGGTTTACCG
Organism: Chitinophagaceae bacterium; assembly: GCA_016786745.1. Taxonomy (GTDB): domain Bacteria; phylum Bacteroidota; class Bacteroidia; order Chitinophagales; family Chitinophagaceae; genus Flavitalea. The sequence goes on from JAEUVS010000099.1 coordinate 4,366, forward strand.
AAGACACCGGTTATAAGATGGGCATTTCCGGGAAAGACATTATCCTGATACTTGGAGGTTTGTTCCTGTTGTATAAAAGCTCCACTGAAATTTATCACAAAATGGAAGGCGAGGAAGGTGATACGTCTACTTCGATAAAAGCTGTGAGCTTCAACAGTGTGGTGACGCAGATATTACTTCTCGACATTGTATTTTCGATTGATTCGATTATCACTGCGGTGGGAATGGTTAATGAATTATGGGTAATGTACACAGCTGTAGTTATTACGGTGGGCATTATGCTTTTTGCCGCCGAACCGATCAGCGGGTTTGTAAACAAGCATCCTGCGTTTAAAATGCTCGCGCTTGGTTTTCTTTTGTTGATTGGATTGTCGCTAATCGCGGAAGGCTTTGATGTGCATATACCGAAGGGTTATATTTATTTTTCGATGGCGTTTTCGTTGTTTGTAAATGTGATACAGTTGAAGATGCATAAGTCGAAAAAGCCGCCAGTGCATACGAGAGAGCATTATTTACCTGAAGAAGAGGGAAAAGTAAAAGGGTTTTAACCTGCAGGGTCAAACATCAAAAAAAACATTTAAATGAAATACGTTTTATCCGTTCTTTTAACATTGGTTATTTTTTCCGCATCTGCTAACCCGCCCAAACAGGAATTCTACGAATTAAGAATTTACCAGCTATCCACAGAAGACCAGGAGGAACGCCTGAACGCATACCTGAAAGACGCTCTCGTACCCGCCCTTCACCGTGCAGGCATCACATCGGTGGGTGTATTCAAAGCCAAAGGAAACGACACGGCCTCGATAAGAAAAGTTGTACTTCTCGTTCCTTATAAATCTCTCGGCGACCTCGACGCGATAGATACCAAACTGGAAAAAGATAAAGTTTACATTAACGCCGGCGCAGATTATATCAATGCTGCTCACAACAATCCTGCATACACCCGTTTTTCGAAAACAATTCTCAAAGCGTTTAGCGGGCATCCTGTGTTAAGCAAACCTGCTCTTACCGGTCCGCGCGACGAACGCGTTTATGAGCTGAGAAGCTACGAGGGCGCGACAGAAAAATTGCACCGCAAGAAAGTTGACATGTTTGTGAAGGGAGATGAAATAGCAATTTTCAACAGGTTGCAGTTTAATGCTGTTTTTTATGGAGAAGTGCTTGCTGGTGGGTCGATGCCGAACCTGATGTATATGACGTCTTTCGATAATAAAGAATCGCGGGATGCGCATTGGAAGGCTTTTGTTGATGATCCTGAATGGAAGAAGCTTTCAGGGGATAAGCAGTATGAGAATACTGTGTCGCATATCGATAGCACTTTTCTTGAGGCCACGGATTTTTCGGATTTATAAGTTAGCCCTGCGGCGTGCCTGCGGCGCTCCTGGCCTGCGGCCGGCTTTAAAAAATTATCCATGCGTCTGCCTGATAATCCACCTCACTACACCCGGAAACTTACGCAGCGAACGCACCGTTAAATTCGTCACCCAATCCTTCCCAAACAACGATTGTATAATACGCCCTGCCCGCAACCGCCTACCAAACATCCTACTCCATTCATCAGCATACACCCTTTCCATCTCTTCACGGCTAATCCCATCACTCAAAAACTTTTCAATCACCCCGGCGGAAATCTTTCCACTAAACAACGCCATGCTCATGCCATTACCACAAAGCGGAGCAATTAAACCCGCCGCATCACCCAGCATCAGCACATGATCGTTCACCTGTTCCTTCGTATTAAAACTGACCTGCGAAATCACCAATGGCCTCTCATAAAGCATCGTTGCATTTCCGAACGCCTCTCTTAAAAAAGGATTTTTCTTAAGAATCCTCTCTTCCATCCCGGCAATGTCGTTACCGCTATTTCTCAAATTCGCAGCAGTAGTGAGATAACAGATACAGGTTTTATCGTCCTCAACAGGGGCTATGCCACAATAACCGTTGCTGAAATTGTGCAGGGCAATATTGTTCCTGGGGTGATCCAGCTTCGCATGATATTTAACCGCGATAAAGTTGTTGAGCACATTCGGCTTCTGCAGAATGAATTTCCTTTTCATTTTCACATCAAGATTCGAACGCTTTCCCGCAGCAGAGCAACACACCCTCGAACGAAAATCACCATTCGTCGTAACCACCCTGAATCCATCATTCTCAAATACTATCTCCTGAACACGCGTATCCTCATACACTGCAACATTGTTAGCCGAAGCAATTTTAACCAATTCACTATCTATCAAAAACCTGCTTATGCCAAATCCACCAAGCGGCAACGGCTGCTTCAGCAATGTGCCATCCGGCGATGACAGCGACAATTCATTTACCAGTGGCAGGTTCCAGGTGTCAGACTTCAATCCCAATGATAAAAGTAACTCGCGGGACTCGAGACTGATATACTCACCACAAACTTTATGAAATGGAAACGTTTCCTTCTCGAACAATGCAACTTTGTAACCTTTTTTTGCAAGTAGTATCGCAGCCGAGAGTCCCGACAATCCGGCTCCCGCTATCGCAACATCGTATACATTTTCATTCTTCATGCTTTACGAGCACAAGATACCTGAAGGCCCAGCGCCATTTTATAAAATACCTGTTTATCCCTGCCTGCAAGAGCAAATGCTCCCATTCTTTTCTGTGAAACCCGCGCAATACTGAAATCGGTCCGTCATTTTTTACGAGATAGGAACGTGAAAACATTTTCGTTAAACCCATAATGGAATAGTGAGCCACGGGGTGCCGCTGAAGGTCGTTGACGAAAAAACCCCGCGTACTGTTGTTTGCCATCCAACCCAACATCTCTACCAATTCGTTGTTTGTAAAATGATGACAAAACAAAGAATTGAAGATAATATGCGGCTTCGCCGAATTAAATTTTACATCCCTGTAATCCGAGCAAATGAACTCAGCATCAAATCCACTGCAATTTCGCGCGGCAAAGTCGGTACACGCTTTATTGATATCCACCCCGATGTAGTGAAAATTATTTCTTTTTCCCAACGATTTTTCAATCGCCTTCAGGTTGTCGCCACCACCGCAACCAATTTCAAGAATATTTATTTTTTCAGAAGACCTTCCCGGCAACAAAGCTTTTACTCCTTCAACGGTGATAGCATGACCACCCAGGTATGTATTCACCGCATCTAGCTCACGCAAACAAACTTCCCAATCGGAAAATGGAATGCCGGGCTCATCGATCAATTCTGTGCCACGATACCTTTCAGCAAATTTGTTCATCTTTCGAGAATAAGTGTTTCCATGGTGAGACCGGGACCGAATGCCGCCGCAAACACTTTTTCTTTGTCGCCGCTAAGCGTTTCCATAATTTCTTTCAACACAAACAAAATGGTGGGCGACGACATGTTACCATAATTTCGCAGCACATCGAACGACACCTTCACATCATCGTTGTTCAGTCGAAGTTCCGTACGGATGTTCTCGAGAATTTTTCTACCTCCGGGATGGATGGCCCATTTGGTAATTTGATCCCTGCGAACAGATGCCGCATCGAGTGCGTGCTGCAGCAGCGGGGCAATGCCAGCCTGCAGCAATTGCGGGATATATGAGCTGAGGCGCATTAAAAACCCTTTCTCCGAAAGGTTCCACGCCATATCTTCCTGTCCGTTCAGTGCCACTTCCGAATAAAAATGGCCGATGGCCAGGCCTTGCCCCTTACGTTCGTCGCCGGTTACCAGCACGGCCGCTGCGCCATCTGCAAACAACAAACCCGATGCGATGCTGTCCATCTCGCAATCTTTCTGAAAATGTATTGTGCATAACTCTGTGCACACGATCATCACTTTCGCGCGCGCATCGGCGCGACAAATGTTATCAGCCATTTTAAGCGCATGTATCGCAGCATAGCATCCCATAAAATTCACCGAGCTTCTCTGGATACTTGGAGGCAGTTGCAGTTGCTGCATTACACTGATGTCGAGACCGGGAGCCGACATGCCTGTACAACTCACTGTAATCAGGCAGGTAATTTCACGCGGGTCGATAGTGCCATCGAGACAATTGCTGATCGCATCAACACTCAATTGTGTGGCGTGACGGTTATAAAGCGACATCCGTTGATCGAGACCCGGAAAGGGTTCGAGATTGTAAGTTGGCGGATAGAATATGCGTTCATTGACGGTGGCAGAATAATCGGGAATCACAGAATATCTTGTATCGATACCACTACGTTCATACAATAACGCGATTTTCCGGCGATCTTCTGCTTCGGGCTGATAAGCATTGAGCATGAACTGAAGAATCTCCCGCTGGTTGTGCCGGAATGGCGGCACCGCTGTTCCTATTGAAATTATCCTGCTCATGCGCTGGGATGATTCAAAAAATAAAGCAATATAAATGCGGCGTTGGTCGACACTGCCGCCACCATATTCATGCGAAACGAATAACGAAAGTTCGCATTAGACACATTCTTTACTGCCAACTTCCACCAGTAAATAAAATACACAAGCACCGGGATAAAAAACAGCTGAAGTATGGCGAATTGTGTCAATTGATGTTTTTGTTGAAAGTAAATGAATAAAGCCAGCTCAGCTAATGCATACATTATGCCACTGAAAACAAAAGTTCCTTTTATTCCTAACTTGTAACTGATGGTTTTAACACCATCTTTGAGGTCCTGCTCGTGCTGGTAAACCTGGGTAAGTGGATAAAATCCCCCGAAAAGCAGGCTGCTGATGATCATACCCTGCCACGGAATGGAGAGTGGTGAAAGAGAGCGGAGAGCGCCGATGTAAACCATCAGGAAGGTAATTGCGCCCTGGAAAATGATTACAGTCAGAAATCCTGCAACCGGATACTTTTTAAGGCGGATGCCGCGGTAGCTGTAAGCCCTCGATGCCAGTACGTTGGCAAGAATACAAACCGCAAATAAAATATTTACAAACAAGCTAAGCCCCAGGGCCATGATATCTAATACGCCGGTGAGGTAAAAAAGTTGCCTTGTGGGTTTAGGTGGCCGCTCGAGCATTCCGATACTTTCTTCATCCTGGTCCATGTAACTGTTATAACCGTTGCTTGCAGGGTACATCAAAAAATGAATGATGAAAAACACCAGTAGAGCCTTTGGATAGTTGATAGCCGTTACCTGGCTGAGGGAAAAGAAAAAAACCGGCATCAGAAAAAACGAAAATGGAATCCGTAAAAGGGTTATCGTGCTTTTCTGAAGCATCGGACAAGATACTCATTTTACTCTTGTTCAGGCAGGTAAAGGCTTGCTGTTCTCATCATAATACTTATATTCCGCATTCATTCATCAAAGTAAATTCTATATGCTTCGCCTTCCCGGTTTCCTCTTTCTTGCATCACTGTTTCTTATTTCCTGCGGCGGCAACGATAAAGACCTTGTTCAGCAGGAATCGTCCGACCCGAAAATTGCCAAGCTGAAAATGCCTGAGGGCTTCAAAGCAGAACGACTTTACAGTCCCGGTGAAAATGAGCAGGGCTCCTGGGTTTCGATGACTTTCGACAACAAAGGACGAATGATCGCGTGCGACCAGTTCGGCTCACTGTACAGGCTGGAAATTCCACCGATCGGCGATTCATCAAAACCGAAAGTGGAGAGGCTCGATGTTGATCTCGGTTTCGCGCAGGGTTTGCTTTACGCTTTCAATAGTTTGTGGGTGATGGTAAACCATGATGGTGAAGAAGGATTGAAGAGAAAAGGGGGACTGTACCGGCTGCAGGATAAAGATGGCGACGATAAGTTCGAAACGATGGAACACCTGAAAGAAATGAATGGATCAGGTGAACACGGACCCCACAGCATTATTCTTTCTCCGGATAAAAATTCGCTGTTTCTTATTGCAGGAAATCACACCGACCTGCCGAAGTTTGATACATACAGGCTGCCATCGAACTGGAAGGAAGACAATCTCTTCCCCCTGATTAAAGATCCAAGCGGACACGCGAACGACCGAACAGCTCCCGGTGGCTGGATTGCGCATATTGATTCAACAGGTAAAAACTGGGAATTGTACAGCGCAGGCTATCGCAACGCTTTCGATATTGCATTCAACGATGCAGGCGACCTGTTCGCATACGATTCGGATATGGAATATGATATTGGTATGCCCTGGTACCGCCCTACCCGCGTGTGCCATGTGCCGAGCGGAAGCGAATTTGGATGGCGCACCGGTAATAGCAAATGGTCGCCCGCATTCCCTGATAACCTTCCTGCATTGTTGAATATCGGCCAGGGTTCGCCGACTAACCTGGTGTACGGGGGCAATGCGAAATTCCCCCCAAAATACCGCAAATCATTATTCGCGTTCGACTGGAGCTTCGGAATCATCTATGCAATACAGATGGAACCCGATGGAGCATCATATAAAGCGAAGGCTGAAGAATTTATTTCGGGCGCTCCCCTGCCACTAACTGATGGAATCATCGGACCTGATGGTGCGTTATATTTTCTTACAGGCGGCCGACGTCTCGAATCTGACCTGTATCGTGTTTCATACATAGGCAAAGACAATACTGAGGATGTAAAACCAACAGAGATTTCGGCTGAAAATAAATTAAGAAGACAGCTTGAAGAATATCACATGCCAAAACAGGGCGCTGTTGATTTAGCATGGCCGCAATTAAAAAATAACGACCGCTTTGTGAGATATGCGGCCCGCATCGCGATAGAACATCAACCGGTTAACCAGTGGCAGGACAAAGTACTCAATGAAAAAGATCCGGTAACATTGATCCACGCATCAATCGCGCTGGCACGCCAGGGCAAAGCGGATGTGAAAAACAGGCTCCTGCAGGGCCTGAACGCAATTGATGCAGGCAAACTTTCATCGCCGCAAAAAGTAGATTTATCCCGCGCGTATGAACTCGTTTTCTTGAGAATGGGATTGCCCGAGGGCCAGCTGAAGGAAGAAACAATTGCGACACTCGAAAAAAGTTACCCCGCGGATGAGAACATGGTAAACAGGCAGTATTCAAAACTGCTCATCACGTTGCAGGCTCCTGATGCAGTATCGAAAACAATGGCTTTATTGGACAATGCAAAGGATGACACTGCATACCAGAAAGCGTTCACACAATCATCTGATCTTATTTTTCGTAATCCGCAGTACGGTCTCGATATCGCGGAAATGCTTTCAAAAGTGCCACCCGCGCAACAAACATATTACGCCACTATGCTAAGCGCAGCTAAAACCGGGTGGACACCGGAGTTGCGCGAAAAATATTTCACGTGGTTTAAGAATGCGAGCAACTATCGTGGTGGTAAAAGTTTTATGGGATTTATCGACAGGGCGCGCAAACTCGCGTTGGCGAATGTTCAAAAAGCAGAATTCGCTCACTTCAATACATTGTCGGGAGATTCAATTTTCAAATATGCAGGTCCTTTTGTTGCAAAATCCGGACCCCAGCCCAAAGGACCATGGAGAGAATGGAAATTTGACGATGCACTGAAAGTGGTTGATAGTGGTTTAACTGCAAGAAATTTTGAGAACGGAAAGAATATGTATAACGCCGTAATGTGCAGTTCGTGTCACAGTATACGCGGTGAAGGCGGGCAGATCGGCCCCGATCTTACACAACTCGGTACAAGGTTCTCTCCCAAAGATGTTCTTGAAGCGGTCATTGAACCGAGCAAAACTATTTCTGATCAGTATGCGGCAACAATTTTTTATCTGAAAGATGGAAAATCTATTGTAGGGCGTTTGATTGGCCAGGATAATGAAAAGTATTCGATATCACAGAACCCGTTTGCTCCCCAAACGCTGAGAGAAATTCCGAAAGCGGATGTGGTGAGAACGAAACTATCTGATGTTTCGATAATGATGCCCGGAATGATCAATAGCCTCAATGGTGATGAGCTTCGCGACCTGATGGCGTTTTTGATGGCAGGAGGCAATAAGGACAATGAGCTCTACAGTAAAAAATAGCCTGCTTTGTTGCCTGCGACAGGTGGCGACGTAACTAAACCCGCCGCAGGCGACAAAAAATTTATTTCACTCCAGTATCTTTCCAACTCCGGCTGTTAGCCGACTCGATAACTGCTTCACAAACTTTTTGCGTAAGCAAAGCATTTCTAAATGTGGGTTCACAGGGAGCTCCTTTTTCGAGACTTTCAAGAAAATCGGCAACCTGGTGAACAAAGCTGTGTTCGTAGCCGATATTCAATCCCGGTACCCACCATCTCTTCATGTAGGGCTGATCGCCATCAGTAACGAGAATAGAGCGCCATCCTCTTACAATTGATTCATCACGGTGATCAAAATATTCAAGCCGGTTAAGATCATGAAGGTTCCAGCGTATCGAAGCATCTGCGCCGTTGATCTCAAAAGTATAAAGCGCCTTGTGTCCCCTCGCATAGCGCGTAGATTCAAACAATCCTAACGAGCCATTTGAAAAATGACAATGGAAAATGCATGCGTCATCGATACCCACCTTCTGCACTTTACCGGTGAGTTGGTGCATACGTTCCTTAATAAAAGTTTCTGTAACAGCGGAAACATCGGTAATCGCTCCGTTAATCCACATCGCCGTATCGATACAATGCGCAAGAAGGTCGCCTGTTACACCGGAGCCTGCGGCATTAATATCCATTCTCCACAAACCTTCACCACCCTGCGGAAGATCAGCACTGATTGTCCAGTCCTGTAAAAAGTTCGCCCGATAGTGGAAAATCTTTCCAAGCTTTCCCGACTCAACAATTTGTTTTGCCAGTGTTACAGCAGGGAGCCTGCGGTAATTGTACCAAACCGTATTTGCAACGCCGGCTTTCTCTATAGCATCCACCATTTTCTGTGCTTCTTCAACATTCCTGGCAAGCGGTTTCTCGCATAATATTATTTTACCGGCCGCAGCGGCAGCGATTGCAATTTCGGCATGACTGTCATTTGGCGTGCAGATATCGATTGCGTCGATGTCGTTGCGTGCGATTAGTTTTTTATAATCAGTTTCGTACGACTCATATCCCCACTGTTCAGCGAATGCTTTCACTTTGTCTTCTCTCCTGGCGCACACGGCTTTCAATACCGGCCTGTATTGCAGGTCAGGAAAAAAATCCCCGATCCTTTTGTATCCATTCGAGTGCGTGCGACCCATAAATCCGGTTCCTACGAGCCCTATTCTTAGTTGCTTCTTGTTAGCCATAGATTGTTTTTGATTTTTTATTCAGCCTCCGACCAGCCGTGAGCATTTCTCACTTTGATCATAGTAGCGAGTATATCGTTCCATGTTTTTTGTTGCATCATCACATCGTTGGGAAACATACATCCGTCCCAGCAAATGTGTTTGAATTTTTTTGTAAGATTTCCTTTTTCATCGCGGAGCCAGTACCCTGCGTCGTGGGCGATGTTCAACTTACCATTCGGATCGGTGGCAAGGCAGTGCCTTCCTGTTTTGTCGTGCGATCCCGTTCCGTGTACAGTGCCGTCGTTCTGTGCCACGTGAAAGTCGATTGTCCAGGGCCGCAACGCGTTCGTAAGTTTCTTCAAACCTTCCTCAAGCGTTTTTCTGTCGCTCCAATCGAAATTTTCGGGGAGAATGCGGTGTTCAGGACTGTTGTAACCGAGCAGGTATAAAAGCGTGTGCGACATATCGGCCTGGAACCCGATGTTCGGACGACCGACTGCTTCGAGTGTATCAATCATTGCTTTCCAGCTGTGCATGCCGCCCCAGCATATTTCTCCTTCGGCGGCGAGGCTTTCATTGTACTCCGCGGCAACGTCGCACGCTTCGCGGAATGTTTCAGCTATCAGCTTTGTGTTGCCCGATGGATCGGCTGCCCACGACTGCGGATTAGTGGCTGAGTCTATTCTTATCACGCCATAAGTACGAACGCCTGTTTCTCTTAGCTTTTTCCCGTACTCACAGGTTTTTCTTACTTCATCCACGAAACGTTTACGTTCATCTTTGCTGCCCATGGCCGAGCCGCCCGATGGGGGCCATACTGCTGCTACAAGGCTGCCGATTTTCAATCCGTGTGATGCGACTTTGTCTGCTATTTTTTGAATGCCTTTATCCGACGTGTCTGCAACGAGGTCCGGATCGAAAAGGCCGATGTCAATTCCGTCGAACTTAATGCCATCTACTTCGGCTTTGGCTGTCATCTCAAGCATTTTGTCGAATGGAATCATAGGTTCCGAATCGGAGCCTTTGCCGACGATGCCGGGCCATGTGGCGTTGTGAATTTTTGGGAAGTTATTCATGTGATGTTTTGTTTTTCGTGATACGTGAGGCGTGAATCGTGAAGGTTAAATAACGACGCCTCACGTTTGACGCTTCACGAAAAAAAAATTTAAAGAACCAGGTCAGGATTGCCAGGTCCAAAATGCTTAAGCATAACTATGGGATCAGTCTTAGATAAGTTCACAATCTTCACTCCTGCTCTCGCCGCATCCTCGCTCACAAAATATTCATCATGCGTAAGCTGCCCATAACGGATCAACGCAGGTGTTTCTATCTCCCACACACCCATCGTACCCCTGCCCTGCATCATAATTAATCCATACGCTGCAGCATCCCTGATGACAACGCTCGCGCCCGGCATCACCGTAAGCTCTTTTGCACTGAATGCATCATTTTTATAACAAACCCAATTTTCAGAATACCCTGCGTTAAGCATTTCATCAACATCACGAACCGGCTTCGGATCCATGTAACGGTTAAACCGCAGGTTCGGATCAACGTTCAGTTCCCAGTCAATCACATCTACCAATTCATCATAATCACCAATCTTGTCCTTTGGCGTGCCGTTCCATAATAATTCTTCAGGTATCACCGCATTGTTCACGAGCGACTGGTACATAGCAAATATATCCGACGCTTTCTGCGGCTCATAAGTGCAAAGACTTCCGGGTGCATGAAGCAACCCGGGTGGTACATCCCATCCTGTGCCTGGCTGCAGACGATAAGCTTGCGAAAAATTGGTGATCTTGTTATCACCTTTTGTGAAATTCATCAAACACTCTTTAATCTGCTCTTTCGTAGTACCGGGAGCAATGCCCATAAATGTGTAAGGGAAATCGCCGCCATGATTATTTAGTTGCGGCGGAAAATAATACGCCTCGGGTTTACCAAGCTGACCAACAAGCCCCGCTTTCTCATCATTGTGATGCAGGTGATGCGGCAACGGCCCGAGGTTATCGAAAAATTTCGAATACATGGGCCACAACTGATATTTCTTCCAAAGCCTGTCGCCAATTAATGCGCCCTGCAGCGCATCGATAGCATCTTTCAATAAAAATTGTGTGTCGGATTTTCCTTCTGTAAAAACGACCTTGCTCAATCCTTCATCCTTTCCTGTAAGCGGCCCGTTTTTTGCCGGTGTGGTAGACGATAGCCATCTTTCGTCTATACCTCCACGTTGGCCTCCTAAAACATAGTAGTCGTCGGGATGAAGTTTAATTCTTCGTCCCGGCACGCAGAACGAACGTGGCACCCATGTTGGCGCGAGCCTTAAAATACCTTTACCCTGTTCAAGTGCATTTTGAGCTAACGATTTTTGCATGATATTAAGTGGTATTAATGTGAATCTTTAAATCGGTTAACAAATTTGTTTATTGCATTTTTTTCATACAGCACTTCAATGCGAACATCGTATATCTTTTTTTCTCCCGGCTGTATAAAAATGAGTTCTTTATTTTTTCTTGCCTTTGCCTGGCCAATCGGCGGATGTGTTCCGGGCTCAATGCCTGTTACGTATTCACCTTCACCCCAATGCTGCCAGTTGGTGAGCCATGGCAATTGCTTTTTATTAAAGGTAAGCTGTACAGCAAGGTCAAGATTTTTATTGTAGATGCCCGCAACACATTCGCTGTTTTCGCCTGCAACAGGATCGATAAAAGCTACTGCCTCACCGGTGCCTTTGTGAATGCCGATCGGTGCGGGACATTTATGAAAATCATTTTTATCATTGAATATTTTATCGTCGCCTTCGCGGTCGGGCAACGTCATTTTGCCGTTCCAGAAAATTTCTGATCCCTGGTCAGCGAGTGGAAATCCAAAATTGATATGATACAGCAGCATGTGCGGCGCAGGCGTGTTCCCCCGGTTTGTTACTTCGTCGTGGATATGCAGGTATGCTTCCCCCAGGTTTCCGGAGATTGTTCTGCGCAGTTCGAGTGAGGGACCGAAAATTTTTGATTCTCTCATAACGCCCGTTATGCTCATTTCAGTTTTTCCATTGAGCGGATCGGGTTGTATGATGGATTCTAATTCGGCGGGTATGTTGCTGATGTTTCCATGAATACCACGATCTCCATGCTCGTCGGATTCAGGCCCACCGACATGCGACAAACCGCATGTGGTAAGTAATCCTCCGAAAAAAGTGCGAAGCCAGTCAATTCCTTTGTTAGCGAATGGTTGCGGCGCTGTGATGCCGACATGACTTATCCAGGCGAGGCTGTGCGCGGAATAAAATGCGTCGGCGATATCCATCGCCCTGTCAATAACTACCTTGTATCTGAGTCCTGTGCCGGTGTTGATCCATGCCACGCGCGTGCCTCTTGCCGCTCCATTGTCGGCAACAAAAGTTTCTATTCCGCCGAGTTGCGAAGCATTGGAAATCTTTCCCTTTATTCTTTCCAAATAGGTATTACCTTGTATTTGTGCCGGCATCGTTAGTTAAAATCGAATTTAATTTAAGTAGTATGATCAATCTTTTTCAAATTGATGTCAAATTATTTTTTCTCGCAGTGTTTTTTTTCTCATATCCCGCAACAGCACAGCACAGTCAGGACGGTT
>JAEUVS010000147.1 GCA_016786745.1 Chitinophagaceae bacterium
AAAGAGAAGAGATCGGCGTCGAGTTGCATGATAATATCAACCAGGTATTGTCGTCGGCAAAAATGTACTTTGAAACGGCGTATGATGAAGGCGGTCGTGATGTTTTGCTTGAGAAGGGTTTGACACACCTGAGAAACGCGATGGAAGAGATAAGAAAGTTGTCGCACCGGCTTGTAGCGCCTGAGCTTACGAAAATCAGCCTGGTGCAGGCGATTGCAAACCTCGCGCAGAACTCGCGCGAAACCGGTTCGCTGCATTTGCAATATGAAACGGCGAATTTTACCGAAGAGCGCGTAAGTAACGAAATCAGGTTAGCATTGTACCGCATCGTACAGGAACAGTTTAATAATATCCTGAAGCATGCGAAAGCGAAGAATGTGCTGATAATGCTTGATATGACATCGAGCACAATATTTCTCACCATACGCGATGATGGACGCGGATTTGATTCGTCGGTAACGCGTTATGGGATAGGCTTACGCAATATCACCAACCGCGTAAAATTGTACAACGGCCATATGGAAGTTCAATCCGAGCCGGGTAAAGGTTGCCAGCTCAAAGTTGCTGTGCCGTATTAGGGTTTCCATTTATTTTTACAAGATATCTATTCTCAAGACCGGAACAACTTTGATCTACAGGTTTTCGCTTTATATCTTCCGGTTCTAAACCTTTTCTTTATGAACTCTCCCGGCGCTTTAATGTTGTTCCAGGTCCTTTTATTCGTTGTTTTTATTGGTGTGTTTGTTCTTTTTTTTCTTACCCAGCAAAAGCTGCTGAGTCTGGTGCGCCTTATCGTATTGCATCCTGTTCTGTATAAGTATTATTCCGCTTCCCCTGATTAAATCATTAGCTGCACTCGCCGGGCTCGTTTGCTGGATGGTATACTGGATACAATTATCTGCATTCCGGAAAAAGTTGAAGCGCCGCGCGCAATTAATTCCGCAGGGAATTTAATAAGGCTCAGACGTTCACCTGCGGGAATAAACTTTTCACCAGCGGTGCTTTTTCTATTTCCCAGTGATGGCCGAACGGATCGGCGATGGTGCCCTGGCGGTAGCCATACTCATGGTCTTGCATGCCGTGCAGCTGAATACCTCCGGCGGAAACGGCGCTGTTAAAAACTTCATCAGGATTTTCTACAAGCAACCCGATGATCGTTGTCGTGCCGCGAAGTTTTTGCGGACTGAACTCCCTGTCGCGCGAAACTTCTTCGTGAAGGCGGAACAGCGAATTGCCGATCGTCATTTCCACGACATGAACATTTCCATTTTCGTTGTTAAAGCGCCGCAATTCAATGGCGCCAAAGGCTTTTGTATAAAATTCAATCCCGGCCCCAACATTTTCAAGGTAAAGCATGGGAGCGAAAGTGGCAGATGATATACTACTCATAGCTCGGAATTTAATGCCCGCATAAAAGTAGAAAATAATCGAATGTCACAAGAGTACAGGAACGGTGAAAAAAGTATTATTCCCACATTCGTCTGCAGATTTTATTTACATTAGTAACACCATGAACAGGCGTAATGCTTTAAAAAACCTGGCGGTTGCTTCAGGTTCCATTATTTCACTCCCGGCGTGGATGGTATCGTGCGGAATCAGCGACAGCGATACGCATCATTCAGGTTTCAATGAGAAGGAACAAAAAATTCTCGCATCCCTCGCCGACACCATTATTCCCGCAGGAAATACCACCGGCGCTCTATCGGTAGGAGTGGACAGGTATCTCCAGAAATTTGTTGACGATTGCTGCGAAAAACCGGCACAGGACAACGTAAAAAAACAATTGTCGGCGCTGAACAACGCCGCTATGCAGGAAGAGGAGCTCGACTTTTGGAACTGTTCGCAGGAGCAAAGAGAAAAACACCTTTTGAAATTCGCGGGGTCAGCCGATAACGACCAGAAAGAATTTTTTACGCTGATGAAATCAGAAACAATCCGCGGCTTCAACACATCGCAAAAAGTAATGGAAGATTTTTTTGGATATAAAGTGGCGCCCGGTCATTACTACGGATGCGTACCGGCATAACTATACTTTATGGCAGATAAATTCGGAACAAAAGAAAGCAGAACATTCGATGCCATCGTTATCGGATCAGGGGCTAGCGGGGGCTGGGTGGCTAAGGAACTGTGCGACAAAGGTCTCAAAACACTCGTTTTAGAGAGAGGTCGCGATGTAAAACATGTAACGGATTATCCGACTGCCTCGAAAGCGCCATGGGAATTCGAACACAGGGGAATTGTGCCGATTGAGAAAAGGAAAGACTACCAGGGCGCGCGTTTTTTACGCGAAGAAAGTCTGCACTGGGCACTGAAAGACGACGAACAACCCTTTATACAGGAAAAACCATTTCGCTGGGTACGTGGCTATCATACAGGTGGAAAATCGTTATTATGGGCGAGGCAGACACAACGGTGGAGCGATTACGATTTTGAAGGACCCGTGAGAGATGGGTTCGCGGTAGACTGGCCAATTCGATATAAAGATCTCGAACCGTGGTACAGCTACGTTGAAAAATTTATTGGTGTTGCCGGAAACAAAGATGGTCTGCCTGTTCTGCCCGATAGTGAAGTGCTGCCCGCATTCGAAGTAAGCTGCATAGAAGATCATTTCAAAAAGAAAATAGGCGAACATTATAGGGACCGGCATGTTATTTCAGCGCGCTGCGCCCACATTACCGATCCGCAGCCGATTCACACCGAGCAGGGAAGAGCGAAATGCCAGCATCAAACGATGTGTAACAGGGGATGTGTGTATGGCGCTTATTTTAGCAGCAACGCCTCTACATTACCATGGGCGATGAAAACCGGCAACCTTACCCTCCGGCCATATTCTGTTGTGCATTCGGTGATGTATGATGAGCAGGAAGGAAAAGCGACCGGCGTAAAAATTATTGATGCGGAATCGAAAGAGATGGTTGAATTTTACGCGAAGGTGGTATTTGTGAATGCATCAACAATTAATTCGAACGCCATACTACTCAATTCTACTTCAAGCCGTTTTCCAAATGGATTAGGCAACGACAATGGCCTGCTTGGAAAATTCATTGCATGGCACAATTACCGCGGCAAAGGCAACGCTTCGCATGAAGGATTCCAGGATAAGAAGACAGACGGAAGAAGTCCCACTCACAGTTACATTCCCCGGTTTAGAAACGTGTCGAAGCACGAGATGAACTTCTACCGGGGGTATGCAATAGGCATTGGTGGCGGTCGCGGTAATGATTCTGACACTTCGATGATAGGCGACCAGCTAAGAGAAAATATTCTCCATCCCAAACCCGGCAACTGGCACATCAGCAGCTGGATGATGGGAGAGACCGTTCCATTAGAAAAAAATCACGTGCGGCTGCATAAAGATTTGAAAGATAAATACGGGGTTCCGCAACTTATCATTTCATGCGACTGGAGCGAGAACGACGATAAGATGGTAGAAGACTATCTTGAACAAACAAAAGAGATGTTTGAAAAAGCGGGTTTTGTAAATATTAAAGTAGAAGACACCAAATCGCCTCCCGGTGCAGATATTCATGAAATGGGCGGTGTGCGGATGGGCCGCGAGAGCAAGACATCATTACTGAATAGCCATAACCAGCTTCACCTTTGTAAGAATGTGTTTGTTACGGATGGAGCATGTATGACGTCGACAGCTACGCAGAATCCGACTCTTACTTTCATGGCATTGAGTGCAAGGGCGGCGAATTTTGCTGTTGAAGAATTGAAGAAGGGAAATATTTAACGAACAATAAAGACAGAACACAAAAATCATAAATAAAAAATGAAGAAGGCATTAGCTACGTTTTTACTAACGGCTTTAATTTTTCCGGTTGGCAATGAAGTTTTTTCGCAAAGCGGCAAACCTCTTTTCTCTGCGCCGCTTGGCGTCCAGGCGTATTCTTTTCGAAAAAGTTTTCCAAACAGCATAGAAAAAACTTTGGACACTATAAAAATGTTTGGCTTTACTGAACTGGAAGGCGGCGGAGGCCGGATACCACCCGAAGAATTCAAAAAGCTCTGTGATGCGAGAGGCATCAGCATTCCTTCGACCGGCGCTGGTTTCGAGCAGTTGCAAAGCGCCCCCGATTCAGTTGCGATGCGGGCAAAGGCGCTCGGATCAAAATATGTGATGTGCGCCTGGGTTCCTCATAAAAAAGGTGAATTCAATCTCGATGATGCGAAAAAGGCTGTTGAAGTGTTTAACAGCGCCGGCAAGGTGTTGGCAGACCAGGGGCTTACATTATGCTATCACGCGCACGGTTATGAATTTCAAAAATACAATAACGGTACGCTGCTCGACTACATAATAGAAAACACAAACCCTGAATATGTGTCATTTGAAATGGATATAATGTGGGTGTATTTTGGTGGCGGTGATCCCGCGGGATTGCTGAGGAAATATGGAAGCCGGTGGAAGCTGATGCACCTGAAAGATCTTAAGAAGGGTACACCAAAGGATCTTACAGGCCTGACAGCCGAAGAAAACGACGTACCCATCGGTACCGGTGAGTTGAATATTCCTGAAATTTTAAAAGCCGCTAAAGAGGCTGGTATCAAACATTATTTCATTGAAGACGAAAGCCCCACTGTAATGCAGCAGATACCACAGAGCATTAAATATCTGAAAAGCCTGAAAGAGTAAATGGATTTAAAGATTATTTTTTCACGAGATGATAATCTTTATCTGCGGCAACACTTATGATGAGTTCTTTGTTGGTGAATTTAAACGACATCCGTTCATTTGCCGGTACGAAAAATTCATTTGTACCGAAAGACACCAATTCATCGGCAATTGCATTCGGCTGTTTCCAGATTAAAAATAATTTTCCATCCTTCGAAAACACATTTGCTTCGGCGGAAACTGTATTATTTTCATACAGTATATAATTTCCAGCGTATTTTTTTAACGACGAAGCATTGATTGAAATGGGTTTGTGTTTTTCGCAATAGCCGTAAGCGATGGCATTTTGCATAACCTGTGCCAGCGCTGCACCGTGTCCCGCATCGGGTGTGATAACGGTGTTGATATCAAGATCAGGGAGCTTTTTCGAATTCAAATACGTGGTAAATGAATCAATATTTCTCACCACTCCTTTTTCAAAACTTCCCACACCAATAAAAACCTTGCTCTTCAGATCATTGTGATTTTTGAAGTATTCACGTGCAGCGGGCATTAGTTCGCCGCCGTTGTTCCCTGGTGCGCCGATAAATATTTTCTGGAAAAGATCAGAACGATTGAATAATATATAAGTGGTGAACATGCCGCCCATTGAGTAACCATATACCGCTTTTTCTTTCGTTGTACGGTAGGTTTTGTCAATAAATGGCATTACTTCTTTTTCGATGAACGACAAAAACTCCGGCCCACCATTTTTCGGATCAAGATCGCGTACGCGCATGTTTTGATTTTTTCCGTAACCTATCCCAACAACCAGTGGTTCATGGGTGGCATAGTCTTGACGCAGCATTCTGAAACAATTCATCGCAACCGTCATGCTCCAGTCGCCATCCATCATATATAAAACCGGCAGGCGGGTGCCCGTAGTGTCGTAGTTGTCGGTTTTCAACACATAAATGGTGTACTCTTCGCCGATTATGGATGATTTGATGGTATGAGTGATGATGTTATCGAGCTGAAGAGGACCTGGGGAGTTTGATGGTTGGCCATAGCTGTTCAGGTAAATGAGTGAAGCCAGTATTAGGAAAGAGAACTTGACAACAGGCATGATTTTTTTTCAAAGATGGCATTTTTCGAACAGAGTCTTGCTTGCCATCCCAAGCTCCATAATTATTTCTTAATAATCTTGTAGGTCGATCTTTTTCCGTTTTCGGAACGAACGGTGATGAAATATCTGCCTGAAGGCAGACCGTCGAAGTTTATACCATTCACTCCTGAAGAAATTTTTACTGTTTTCACTTTGCTACCCGCTTCAGAAAAGACTGTAACAAAAGCATTTTCTCCTGCATTTTGAATATACAGATCACTCTTCACAGGATTGGGCCATATCGCAAACCGCTTCTCATTTTCAAATCCTATCATCTTCACATTCGAATACGTTTTTTTACCTGCTGGCCTTTGCACACGTATGCGGTAATAATTTTTTCCGCTGGAAGGAAATTCATCAACATAGGTTATTCCATCAACAGAAATATCCAGGTCGCCACTCGTCGCTATAACCTTCCAGGTTCGGTTATCAATGCTCCTTTCCACAAAGTACACGGCGCCCGTTTGCAGCGAAGGCAACCAGGATAACTTCACTGTACCATTAAACAATGACGCTTTCAACGCATAGTTTTCCGCAGCAAGCACAAACATTGGAAAATTACAGGAAGTTAAATCGCCCATGTTCGAAGTCATGGTCGACATTAACGTTAGTGAGAGATTATCTTCAAGCCTGTACATTTTATTTGTAGAAGTGATCATGAAGATTTCACCGGTATGTGTAAACGAAATTCCTACAAATTTCGCAGGAGGAACCTGCATCGGTACCAACTGCTGAACAGTTACACTGGCGACTGCAGTTGTCGGCAAAGGAGCATTCAGCCTGAACAACCCGTATCTCGTATCGCTCGATGGCAATATCCAAAGATTTCCGCTGCCATCAATAGCGCCATCACCCGACGCATGCGCACGTATAATGGAATCAACATCTTTTCCAAACTGGTCAACCAGGGATGTAGTGATGCTCGTCCACGTATCCGTGGAAATTTTATAGTAGAACAGTCGTCCCTGTGTATCCCACATGTAATAACCACTGCCATCGTTTGTAATTGACCCCGAATAAACTGAGCTCGCGGTGGCAGGGCTGCTTAGAATTTGATATGTATTAGTTGCGGGATCGAAAGAAACAAATTCTATGGGCGCAGAACTGGGTATTCTTTTGAAATAGTAAAATTTTCCGTTAAGCGCATTGTAACCAATGCCGTTCGACTGGTCGGGCGCGTTTCCGGGATATGTGGGGTTGATTGCTGCGCCGACCACACCGGTGTTCACATTTATGGGATAGATAAACCCTCCGTTGGTAAGACCGTAAACTGTGTTGACCGGGTCACTGCAGACCTGCGCAGCGGAGAACATATATGAAAAAACCAGCGAGAAACACAGGGTGAGTCGCAGAGGTTTAGCGGTTAATATATGCAATAGCGCTGGCATAGGGGGCCGGATGTACGGTAGCAATATTCCAAAGGAAAAGCCGTTCTCAAAAGGCTCATCCCTAACATCAAAGGCAACTTTCCCGTAAAGGAGAATTTCCGTTAATGAAAGGGATATTCCATGAACGGGAAAAGCTTTGAATTATTGCTTTTTTTGAGTATTCTTAACCAAATCCAGCCCTGTGAAACAGCCCATTCTTCTGCTCTGCTGCATCGTATGCAGTTTTATTTCATTCGCTCAATATTCAGCCGATACGGGTACACTCGTCGAGAAAACCCAAAAAGTAATTGACGCAGCAACGATTATAAAGATTGAAAATCTTGGAGTGAATGTAAACTCCGACCTCGCCGAATTGCGTCCTACTGTTTCTGCGGATGGCAACCTGCTCTTTTTCATTTGCGAAAATCATCCGGCCAATACAAAATACAATTCGGTACCGAACTCCCAGGATATCTGGTTTTCGGAACGCGATGAGAATGGCAAATGGAGCAATGCCGTACACCTTGGCTACCCGCTCAACACGATGCAGTATAATGCTGTTTACTGGATTTCGCCCGACAACAACAAAATACTCATCAGAGGCGCATTCAGGCAGGGCGCCTTTATGGGAAAAGGCGTGAGCCTCTGCACGCTCGAAGAGAATGGTAACTGGAGCGAACCCGAAATGCTTCTCATAAAAAATTATCAGAAATACGACCTGGGAAGACAATCAGGTGCGACAATGATTCACAACGGACGAGTACTCCTGTTATATATGACACCCGAAAAAGGTGGAGTTAACAATGATATTTTTGTTTGTTTTCTCAATTCCGATGGCACATGGACAGAACCCAAGAGCCTCGGAAAAAAGATCAATCTGCCCGACTACGATGAAATGACTCCATATATGGCGGCCGATGGTGAGTCGCTCTATTTTAGCAGCAACCGCCCGGGTGGCCTCGGCGACAACGACATATATATGAGTAAGCGCCTCGATGATACCTGGCAGAAATGGAGCGATCCTGTAAACCTCGGAAGCCCTATCAATACCAATACATGGGACGCGTTTTTTACGCTCGATGCCGGTGGCGAATATGCATACCTTACCAGCAGCGAAAATACTTATGGCGAAAGCGACATCGTACGTGTAAAGTTGCTTGAAAAGGAAAAGCCCAATCCTGTTGTGCTTGTTACGGGTAATGTGTACAACCAAAAGACAAAACAACCCCTCAGCGCACAACTTATTTATGAAACGCTGCCCGATGGCACACTCGCAGGTAACGGCGCTTCGAATGCGATCGACGGATCATTCAAAATTGTTCTGCCGTATGATAAAAATTACAGCATCAGGGCAACTGCTGATCACTTTTTTGCTATATCGGAAAACCTCAACCTCGACTCGCTCATAAAAGCGGGCTACAAAGAAATACATAAAGACCTTTACCTGGCGCCTATTGAAATCGGACAGGTAGTTCGATTAAACAATGTGTTTTTCGATTTCGACAAATGGGATCTTCGTCCTGAATCTTTTATTGAGCTCAACCGCGTGGTTCAGCTGATGAATGAAAATCCATCAATAGAAATCGAAATGAGCGCGCATACCGATAGCAAAGGTTCCGACGACTACAACTTTAAGTTGAGTGACGAACGAGCCAGGTCGGTGCGGGAATACATTTTATCGAAAGGTATAGCCGCTTCGAGAATCATCTCGCAAGGTTATGGTGAAACAAAACCTGTTGCAGAGAATGACACCGATGAAAACAGGCAGTTGAACAGGCGTGTGGAGTTTAAGATTTTGAAGGATTAAGGGTTTCTCCGCTGATCCCTCACACTCGCGCCTGCGGCGCTCGGTTCGGGATGACAGGTTGCAAATCATCCTCCCGGGTTCGGTTCGGGATGACAGGTTCGGAAACCTTTTACGGTCATCCCGAGCGAAGCGAGGGATCGGCGGCAAACGCAAGCCACGCAAAACTATTCACCCGCTTTTCCTGCTATCATTATAAGCCGCGGTGAACTGTAGGTATTATAATCGTTCAGCTTGTAATCGCCATATATGTTTCGCAAATGCAATCCATGTCGCCTGAACAGGATATCAAAATCGTTCAACCTGATTTTTTCAACCTGTTCGGTGTATTCATGAACCACCCCGTGCATGTGAATATCATTCACTTCAATATGTTTGTAGAAATGAGTATGGTCGTGCCACCTGGAAATGTGGTATACAACCCCATCAATTTCCTTTGATTCACTTTGAACCATGTGCTCCTCAGCGTAACCAACATTCAGGTAATCCATCACAAATGTTCCTTTCGATTTCAGCGCCATCGAAACATTGCTTATCACTGAATCATTTTCTTCTGATGTCGTAAAATATCCGAAGCTTGTAAAGAAGCTGAAGATATATTGATACCGCGACGCACAAAAAGGCAACCGCATATCGTGCTGGTAAAATTGTGTGCCCGGAGTATGGATTTTTTTTGCTGTCCTGATGCCTGAAGGCGAAAGGTCGAGGCCGGTTACGCAATGCCCGTGCGCTGCGAGTCGCCGGGCATGGCGGCCCGTTCCGCAGCCGAGGTCGAGCATGGTGGAGCTGTTACCGGGCTTAAGATAATTGATTAAGTTGTCCACGAAGTCGGATGCTTCTTTTTCGCTCCTGTTAGAATATAGTTGCTGATAGAAATTTGTATCAAACCATTCTTTGAACCACGACTGGTTTTTTTCTTTGACGAAGTTGGCTATTGTTTGCATGGTGTTTTGTTATGGAATCAAAAGTATTCCTGGGGGAAAGCGATTCCATTGATGTATGTCAAGAAAGGATTTTTATGGCCTGCGGCCGGCTTTTGAAAGCGATTTTCGGATCCTGCTCAGTGTCTCAGGAGTAATGCCCAGAAAAGAAGCAAGCATATGCTGCGGCACCCGCTGTGCTATTGAAGGATATGTTTCAAGAAAATCATTATATCTCTCTTCGGCGCTGGAGGAAAGCGCCTGTACAATCCGCTTATCTTTCGCCGCGCCACGTTTTTCCATTCCTGACCGGAACGACGCAGCATAACCCGGCACCTGTTCAAGTAGTGTTTTGTGCCCACCGAGATCCATTAACAAAGTTTCCGAATCCTCAATCGCATCAATAAAAAAAGAAGCTTTACCATCTTTCGACATTCCCAACTTATCGCTGATCCACCAATTTTCCGGCGCGAACTGGATGATATGTTCTTTTCCTTTTTCGTCAATTACATAGCTGCGCAAAAAACCTTTCGCCACAAAGGCGCCGTATTTCGCTGTTTCACCTTCACGCTGAAGAAATTCTCCTTTTTTTAAACTTCTTGGCGTAACACTCGATTTTATCAAAGCAATTTCCTCAGAAGTTGGAATCCACTTCTGTTGAAAGTAAGCTATGAGGATATCAAACATGATATGTCAGTTACCGTTCACAAAGAACGTGTAAGTTGTGGTCCATGTAAATTCTTCTCCCGGTGCGGCCTTCACCTGGACAAACGGCTCCGGGCAAACCGTTTTTACTGAAGCCCAGAATGCGAGCCGCGAAAATGGCCTGTCTGATTTTATATTTACGCCTGCGCCTGTTTTTTTGTTCTTCAAAGTAATATCATAGTCGCTCGCATTATCGGAATAGCCGGTAACGGGACCGAGATAATAATTTTTACCGGCGGGATCATTTTCAAATAAAATCTTGTTGTCGCTTATCGACGACGCTCTTTTCTCGGAAGTATCTGCTATTGGTTCGAATGGAAGATCGATTTCGAAATCGGATCCGGTAACCTGGCTGTCGATCACAAAGAAATTATGGTTCATCACGTCTGTTTCGATGGGCGTCTTCCCGGTATTTTTCAATGTGTGATGCAGAACTAATTCCGGTTTTCCAGGTACGAGCTCAACCGTTTTCGTGTATACGTAAGAGATAGTTGTGTCGTGGAGCGTGTGGATGAATTTTATTTTATCGGCCGCTTTCTTCATTTGCCATTTTCCCGGGTTCACCAGTTTATAGTTGTTGGCGAACAAATACGGTTTGTCGTTCGGCTTTTCGAGCGCGCCGATGCCAATCTTTACGAAAGTTCCGCCCGGTGCGGCCTTTTCATACCCGATCGGATCAAATGCTTCAACGGGTCCCATGATCGCATCATGCAACAGCGGATCATATTTCTCGTACCATAAACCAAAGAAGTTGTGACCCTTGTAGGTCAACTCACGAATTTGCCCCGACCAGTCGAACCGCGCGCCGCGGTAGTAGCCTGTACTTACATCAGGAAGATATAAAGTTGCGGACACGAGTTCGTTGGAGATTTTTGCTTCCGGGTTGTCGGTAGAAATGACCAGCATCGCTGC
>JAEUVS010000021.1 GCA_016786745.1 Chitinophagaceae bacterium
ATGATGCGCAAAAAGGTAGTGATGCAAACGACGGACGTGAAGTAGTTACTGAATTCGATACGTATCAATACACCAAGAACGACTGGGCTCCCAATTCTTACTGGGAAGACCACTACAATATGATCAACACTGCCAACACGGCTATTTTCGAAGCAGTGGAAGGAAATGTAGAAGATGAGCCGTCGTTGAGAAATCTGGGTGAGGCGCTGTTCTTCCGCGCGTACCTCTATTTCAATCTTGTAAGAACATATGGTGACATTCCGTTGTTTAACGCACCGATCATCGATCCGCAGGATGGTATTAAACAAAAATCACCCGTGGCAGATGTATACGCATTGATTGATTCATCACTCACTGCAGCCATAGCGTTACTGCCGCAAAATGCAGCAGCATACGGAACAGGTTACACAGGAAGGCTTACAAGCGGCGCAGCAAGAACACTGCTTGCACAATCAAAACTGTATCAGAAAGATTGGGCTTCGGTGGTTACTCTCTGCAATGAAGTAATCTCTTCCGGTGAATATGAGCTTCTCGGACATTTTCCCGACATCTGGACTGAATTGCCCGATGGAACAGGAAAAAATACAAAAGAATCCATCTGGGAAATGCAGGCATGGACTGGCCAGGGCGCTGCTACCAACAATGCGCAATACCATGGATCAGTTTGGGGAACCAGCCAGCAGGTTCGACAGAATGGCGCACCGATTGAATGGAACCTTGGTTGGGGATGGAACACTCCGACAGACAAACTCGAAGCAGAATGGCCAAATGATGATCCGAGAAAGAGACAAACAATTCTCTATTCCGGTCAGAACGATGGTGGCCCTGAACAGGGCGGATTTGGCGTAGATGTTCCTGCATATACAAATCCTGATGGACAAGACGGTTTAGCACAGAAATTCTGGAACAAAAAACTGTACACCGGTAATACACCCCAGATGCGCCAGTTTACAGGCTTCATCAACCAGAGTGGTGCCGCAGACTGGATCAATCACCGCATTCTCAGGTACGCTGATGTAATACTTATGCTTGCAGAAGCATCGAACGAATTAGGAGATGGAGCAACCGCAGCCGCTAACCTCGAGCTGATAAGAGACAGGGCGAGCGGTATGCAGGGACCGAGCCGTACAATAGTTCCGCCAATAGCATTTTCAAACCAGGATCAGATGCGCCAGGCTATTAAAGATGAAAGAAGATGGGAGTTCGCCATGGAGGGCTACCGCTTTTATGATCTCGTTCGTTGGGGAGATGCCATTGAGGAACTCGGACCTCTTGGTTACACAGAACGTGCGCGCTACTATCCGATTCCGCAAAGGGCTATCGACCTTTCCGGAGGCGTACTTGAACAAAACCCCGAATGGTAACAGTTAACCAAATCAAAACGTAGTTTATTATGATCTTAAATAATAAAAAAACAAAAAGCGCCTTAGTGATTCTGGCACTGGGCCTAACCATAGGGTGCCAGAAATTGGACAGACCGGAACTGGGCGAATTCGAACGCGACCCCGATCCTCCGCCATATAATGAACTGAAAAGTCAGTTCACTTTTGATGAAAGCACAAACGACGGCGGCGAAAATGCGCTTGAGGCAACCGAAACCAAAAACGTTACATGGGTTGATGGCGTAAGTGGTAAAGCAGCAAGAATCGGTGCAGGCGGTTACATCCTTTATAAAGCAATCGGGGACACAGTTACTTTCCCTAATAATTTCAAATCGGTTCCTGCAGATACACTCGCGAATCTCGGAAGCTTCACGCTTGCTTTCTGGATGAATGGTGTAGGGCCCGTTGCTGCCGGCGCACAGGGATTGTTTTCGATTTCGCACAAGGCAGAATTCTGGGGTAACCTGGATCTGTTCCTTGAAAATTATCCTGATGGTGGCGACACAGGTTTTCTGAAAGTGCATATGTTCAACGCCGGCGTATCGAGTGGAAATGGTGAGGAATGGAACGAATTAAAAATTCCCGGAATATTGAATAAATGGACGCACATTGCTGTTGTGTACAATGAAAAAACTTCGCTGTTTAATTTATATGCTGACGGCGTTGCAGTTATTCCCGACAAACAACTTGGCGGCGGTAACTATGGAAAAGTAAAATTCAGCAATTTCAATGGAATGGTTGTGGGCAACTACCAGTTTCAAACTACTCCCTCGCTCACTAACCATGGACCTGAAAGCTGGGCGCAGTCGTTCGATGGAGCAATCGACAATCTGAGACTTTATAACAGGGCACTTTCTACTGAAGAAATTAATCAGTTAGTGACCGGGCATAATTAGAGGAAGACTCAGTTGTCATCCCGAGCGTGAAGCGCGAGGGATCGATGGAGGAGACAAGATTATTCTTTTCAAAACTATGCGAAGAAAGGGGTTGCAAGGAGCAGCCCCTTTTTTATTTGATAAAATGCGATCGTATCTGCGCAGCAGTCGGCACTTTCTCTCCAGGCAAAAAAACCGAAATCGCCCTCGATGGTTTAAGCGGCATATGACAATCCACACAATTTATTTTTACCTGCCCGCCCAACTTTCTATGCATGGCGCCACCTAATGCGGAGACATCACTATGGCAACTCATACACCTTTGTGAAAACAATGCAGTCTTGCCTTTTTCATTTCTATGAACATCATGGCAGGAATTGCACGTCATATCACTCATCTTAAAACATTTACTTGCGCGAAGCAAACCATACTGATTACCATGCACGTCGATAAACTCCGGATGCGGAGGGAGAGTATCAACAAGAAAATAATCCCAAAGATTTTTACCGGGAATATATTGGAATGATGGTTTTGTTTTCTGTAATCGTCCGCCATGGCAAAGCGCACAAAGGTCAAGCTTTTGCTGGCGTGTAAAAGTACCTGGATTCAAAATGAATTTTCCCGTTGTATCATCGGGATGCGCTGTTTGAAAACGCACATGTTCTGCAGCGGCACCATGACATTTCTCGCAGTCTACCCCATAAATAAATTTTGTTCTGTCGTATTGCTCCGGCTCTTTTCCCGGCGGAGAAATCGTTTCAACAAAAGTTGAATGACATTCGAGACATCTTGAAGTGATAACACGGTTAAATACGGCTCTGTTCGGAAATCCCGGGCTGTTCGACCATTCATTTGCAGCGCTGAAGTAAGTAATGGGCATCTGGAACAGGTGATCGTTCTGCCACGAAAGCGTGCTTTGTCCCATTGTGCCCGATCCGACAGTAATATCAATCCGTCGCGCGCGTTTTTCGAAACCATCTACATATTCCACCTGGTAGTAACCGCTGTCGCGCTTTTCCATTGCTACGACTACGTTATCGCCAAACGAATAAGAGTTTTTACCCTTGTGAAAATTGCCGAGAATGGTTGTACCTGACGCTTCCGCCGATGTGCGAAAGTGTGCGGTATTCAAATGTGTTTTGTAGATGTCTTTATGGCAGTTTACGCAGGCGGCGGAGCCCGCGAAATCTGCAAAGGTAACCGTATCGCCCTGTGTGGTGACGGCATCGCTTTCTTTCTGTTTCTCTTTCTCCGGATTCATGCACTTTGAAAGAAAAAAAACACTAACAATTACAGTGAAAATAATGAGGTACGGCCGGCTATATCTTAATCGCTTTTTCACAATAATTTGCATAGTATAAACGCAATCTAAAGTATCTTTAGCATTGCGCCCGTTGTTCATTAAAATTAAGAAGATATGCCTTCCAAAGGCTTCACTCTATCCTCCCTTATTTTACTTTTTTTATCCATTGTTTCCTGCGACGAAAAGGAAACGATGTTCGTTTCGCTGCCCTCATCGCAAACGAATATTGATTTTACCAACGAACCGGTAAAAAAGAAACTGTTCAGCATTCTCTACTATTTATACTACTATAATGGCGGTGGAGTTGCAGCGGGCGACATTAATAATGATGGTTTGCCTGACCTGTATTTTTCGTCGAACAGCAATGGTGGAAATAAACTTTATCTCAACAAAGGAAATTTCGAATTTGAAGATATCACCGCGTCGGCCGGTGTTGCCGGAACATCAGATTGGAGCACCGGCGTAACCATGACAGATGTAAATGGCGATGGACTCATGGACATTTACGTTTGTGCCATTGCCAATGCACACGGCCTCGAAGGAAGAAATCAATTGTTCATAAATAACGGCGATTCCACGTTCACAGAGAGTGCAAAAAAGTACGGGCTCGATTTTTCCGGCTTCTCCACGCAGGCGGCCTTCTTCGACTATGATCATGATGGCGATCTTGATTGCTACTTGTTGAATCAATCGCAACATCCTCACCAGAATATTGTTGATACAAGCAACAGGAGAAAGTTTGATGAAGATGAAGGCGACAGGTTTTACCGGAACGATCTTGTTATAGCTGGCATCACAACCACCAATGAAAAGTTTACCGATGTTTCGAAAGAAACGGGAATATATCAAAGCAACCTGGGGTATGGGCTCGGCATTGCCGTAGCGGACTTTAATAACGATGGTTGGGAAGATGTGTATGTAGGAAATGATTTTCATGAGAACGATTACTATTACCTCAACAATCACGACGGAACTTTCACGGAAAGTGGTGCCGATCATTTCGGTCACTACAGTCGCTTCAGCATGGGTAACGACGCGGCCGATTACAACAACGACGGTCATATTGATGTGGTGACTGTTGATATGCTTCCGCCCGATGAAAAAATTTTGAAGACTTACGGAAGTGATGAGAACGCCGACATTTTTAAGTTCAAACTGCAAAGCAACGGCTTTCAATACCAGTGCTCACGTAATTGCCTGCAAAGAAACAACGGCGACGGAAAATCGTTTAGCGATATTGCACTGATATCAGGAACCTCAGCCACCGACTGGAGCTGGTCCCCGTTATTCGCTGATTTTGACAATGATGGAATAAAGGATTTGTTTGTGTCGAGCGGTATCGTGAAACGCCCTGTGGACCTGGATTACATAAGATTCGTATCCGATCTTTACAACAAGAAAAATTATAACCGCACAGATAAATACGACGAACAGGCCCTCAGCCAGATGCCCGATGGAAGTTCAAAACCATTTTTATATAAAGGAGATGGAAAACTTGGATTTAAAGATGTAAGCGACGATTGGGGTACCGGTAATATGCAAGGCTATTTTAACGGTGCCGCATATGCGGATTTTGACAACGACGGAGCTGTTGACCTCGCGATCAGCCAGATCGGTAAGAAGGCGCTCATCCTCAAAAACAATACGAAAAATAAAAATTCAATAACATTTTCTTTCAGGGGATACAATGCAAACCGGAAAGGAGTGGGAGCGAAGGTGTATGTGTACCAGGGCGGCACAATGCAATATCAGCAGTTGATGCTCACGCGCGGATTTCAGTCGTCGTCGGAGGAGCGATTGCATTTTGGATTTGCAGAAAATAAACCGATCGACAGCGTTATTGTAATATGGGGAGATGAGAGAGGCGAGGTGCTAAAAAATGTGCCGATAAATAAGCCACTAACGCTGTGGCAGCGAAATGTTTTTAGTGGCAGGTTCGACTACGGGAAATATTTTCCGTCACAGGCCCCGGTCTTAAATGAGATGAGTGACGTCGCGTTATTTAGGCACCAGGAAAATCGATTCAACGATTTTAACGAGCAGGGTTTGATTCCGCATGAGCAGTCAACACGTGGTCCGAAAATAGCAACAGCAGATGTCAACGGCGATGGCCTCGGGGATTTTTACGTTTGTGGTGCGAAGGGTCAACCTGGCACGTTGATGATTCAACAATCGTCCGGCAGTTTCATCTCATCGGACACCGCTGCGTTTTCAGCAGATAGAAACGCCGAAGATGTTGATGCGAAGTTTTTCGATGCCAACGGCGATGGCGCGCCCGACTTGTATGTAGTTAGTGGAGGTAATGAATATACCGGGGAGAGGCCAGCGCTTCTCGACCGCTTATATATCAATAACGGTAAAGGGAAATTCACAAAAGCTACGGATGCACTTCCACTATTATATGCGAATAAATCGTGTGTGGCAATTGCTGATATAGATAAGGACGGCGACAGCGACATATTTGCGGGTACTCTTGCGGATGCAAAAGCATATGGCGTTCCGCAAACTTCTTACCTCCTGCTTAACGATGGCAAAGGAAAATTTTCTGTCGCCGCACAAGATGTAATGGCCCTTGATAAGCTGGGAATGGTGTCCAGCGCGGGTTTCATCGATGTAAACAAAGACGGTTGGCCCGACCTGGTAGTTGCTGGTGAATGGATGCCGCTTACAATATTTACCAACAACAACGGAAAATTTCAAAAAAGCACTCTCCCTGCTTCAACCGGTTTGTGGCAAACAATCTTTATTGATGACATCAATAAAGATGGAAATAACGATATACTGGTTGGTAACTGGGGATGGAACACAAAATACTGGAGCGGCAAAAATGGGCCACTTAAATTATATGTGGACGACTTCGATCGCAACGGTCGCACCGATCAATTGCTTTCTTATACGTTCAAGGGCAAAGAGTATCCGTTTCTTGCAAAAGACGAAGTAGAGCGAACGCTGCCGCTTTTGAAAAAGCACTACCTTAAATACGCTGATTACGCCGGTGTGGTAATGAAGGATGTTTTTTATGGTTGGGTGGATACCATAAAACCATTGCAGGCTGAAAGACTTGGTTCAGTGGTATGTTATGGCGACGGGAGAGGCGGATTTGTCATTAAGGACCTTCCCGCCGGATTACAACTCGCTCCAATTTTCAGTTTTCAAAAAATGCATGGAACGGATAATGCTTATATAAGCGGCGGCAACTTTCTCGATGTTATACCCTACGAAGGGCAATACGATGCACAACCCCTGGCAATTTTCAGCGCCGAAAAAGACAGCATATCGGTTTATCCCCCCAATAAAGTGCCAGTGATAAAAGGCCAGGTGCGCGATCTGAAATGGATAAATGAAAATACTTTACTTGTTGCGGCAAACAACGATAGTTTAAGGTGCTTTAAATTAAACATACAAAAGTGAACCACATAAGTAAGCTGGCGATAATATTGATGTTTATTTTTGTTGCCTCCTGCAGCAAAAAAGACAACAAGCCGGCACAGAAGGTATTCAGGATGGATTCTCATTCCCTGGATGGAAAAACGAATACCTCGTTTACTTATTCCCTGGTAAGCTTATCTCCAAAGTTGGTTTTAAATTTTTCGGACAGGATAGATGAGTCATCCATCAGTAAAGCTGTGTACCTCACCCGTACTGCAGGTTCCGCTCTTCAATACGACTACTCTCTTGAAAATGATAATACAACTTTGGTCGTTTCTCCCGCTTCGCGGTTGCAGGGGCTGACGGCGTATAGTTTTATTGTTTATGACGATCTCGTTTCACAGGCGGGCAACAAACTTTCGCAGGGCGTAATAGTGTCGTTCAGCACAGGTATTGATTCGACAGACAAATTTGAAGTAGTCGGCGATGAGGAACTGCTCACCCTCGTGCAACGACAAACGTTTAAATATTTTTGGGACTTCGGACATCCGGTGAGCGGACTTGCGCGCGAAAGAAATACATCCGGCGACCAGGTTACATCCGGTGGCTCCGGCTTTGGTATAATGGCTATAGTTGCAGGCATCAGTCGCGAATTTATTACCCGACAGGAAGGTCTCGCCAGGATGAAAACGATCGTTTCGTTTTTAAAAAATACCGCCCAAACCTTTCATGGCGCATATCCGCACTGGCTAAACGGCGCGACAGGTGCGGCCATGCCTTTCAGTCAGTATGATGACGGTGCCGACCTGGTGGAAACATCTTATCTCATGCAGGGATTGATCACGGCACGGCAGTTTTTCAATGGCGGTGATCCCGATGAAACAACACTACGTGATGATATAAATACAATATGGAACCGTGTTGAATGGGATTGGTTCAGGAATAATTCACGGAACGTGTTGTATTGGCACTGGAGCCCGAACTACGAATGGCAGATGAATTTCCCGATAAAAGGATGGAACGAATGCTTAATTAC
This sequence comes from Chitinophagaceae bacterium, assembly GCA_016786745.1. Lineage (GTDB taxonomy): Bacteria > Bacteroidota > Bacteroidia > Chitinophagales > Chitinophagaceae > Flavitalea. Next base: position 7,966 of record JAEUVS010000021.1, read on the forward strand.
CTACGTGATGGCCGCTTCTTCCACCACTCACACAATTCCAAAAACGGTTTATGATGAGGGATGGGCACAAAACGGCGCGATACAAAACGGCAACTCATACTACGGGGTATTGCTTCCGATGGGTCCTGCTAATGGTGGCCCGTTGTTTTTTGCGCATTATTCTTTCCTCGGACTCAACCCCACCGGCCTCAGCGATCAATATGCAAACTACTGGGCCCAGAACGTGGCGCATACTAAAATCAACTATAATTATTGCGTGACCAATCCCAAAGAATTTACAGGATACAGTGATGCCATGTGGGGACTCACGGCAAGTGATAACCAAAACGGATACTCCGCTCATTCGCCTGATAATGATCTTGGTGTTATCACTCCCACCGCCGCAATTTCATCCATGCCTTACACGCCTGAAGAATCAATGCGTGCGTTGAAATTCTTCTATTATAAACTCGGCGACAGGCTATGGAAAGAATATGGATTTGTGGATGCATTTAGTTTAAACGATGCCTGGTATGCGGATTCCTTTCTCGCCATTGACCAGGGCCCAATTATTATAATGATTGAAAACTATCGTTCCGGATTACTATGGGATTTGTTTATGAGCGCTCCTGAAGTAAAAGACGGATTAACAAAATTAGGGTTCAGCGGTCCCAATTTATAATGCAAATTTCAATGAAGTTATTATTAAGATTGCCAGCTTTTTTTTTTATTATCTGTTATATTTTGGCTGGCTGTGGCGACAACAAACAATCGCCCATGGCGGAAGAAGAAGAAACTAAAATCCTTTCTGATTCACAGCTACTCGATCTCGTACAAAAACAAACGTTCAGATATTTCTGGGATTTCGGACACCCAGTCAGCGGATTGTCGCGCGAGAGAAGCAATGTTGCAGATTACGGACCGGAAGTTGTTACCATCGGTGGTACGGGCTTCGGTGTAATGAGTATTATAGTTGCAACAGAACGCAAATGGATCACCAGGGAGCAGGCGGCAGAAAGGCTGCTCAAAATGCTCAGGTTCCTCGAAAAATCCGACAGGTTTCATGGAATGTTCCCACACTGGCTGAATGGTGAAACTGGCAAAGTCCGCCCATTTAGCCCTAACGACAACGGAGCCGACATAGTCGAGTCTGCCTACCTCTTCCAGGGGTTGATTGCTGTAAAAGAATATTTCAACGGAAGCACGAAAGAAGAGGAAGAAATTCGAAACATCATTACAAAATTCTGGAACGAAGCAGACTGGAACTGGTTTACAAGAGGCGGGCAGAACGTTTTGTATTGGCACTGGAGTCCCGACAAGGGTTGGAAAATGAATCACCAGATTCGCGGCTACAACGAGTGTTTGATCACTTATATTCTCGCAGCGTCGTCTCCCACTCACTCCATTTCTGCGCAGGTGTATCACAGGGGTTGGGCAGGTGAGAAAAATTTCAAAAACGGAAAAGAGTACTACGGAATAAAATTGCCGCTTGGATTTGAATATGGGGGACCGTTGTTTTTTTCTCATTATTCATTTCTTGGTCTCGATCCTCATGGGCTAAAAGACAGTTATGCCGACTATTGGGAACAAAACAGGAATCACACACTCATCAACAGGCAATACTGTATTGAGAATCCGAAAAAATTTAAAGGGTATAGTGATAGTTGCTGGGGACTCACCGCGAGCGATAATCATAAAGGTTATGGCGCACATTCGCCAACAGAGGATCTTGGAGTAATTACGCCGACGGCCGCGATTTCTTCAATTCCATATACCCCGGAATATTCGATAAAGGCGATGCGCAATTTTTATGAAAACCTCGGCGATAGTTTGTGGACAGAATACGGTTTTGCTGATGCATTTAATCTAACTGAAAACTGGTTTGCCAAATCTCACCTCGCGATTGACCAGGGACCGATAATAGTGATGATTGAAAACTACAGAACGGGTTTACTTTGGAAATTATTTATGAAGAATGCCGACGTGCACAGGGGATTGAGAAAATTGGGTTTTGAAAGTCCTTATTTGTTGGCGGAAAAATAAAAAATCGTAAATAAAGGAATTAAAAAAGTTTTATCGAAAAAAGTTAATTAAGAAGAATAGTTAAGCGAAGAATTAGTTAAGCTGAAGAATTAAGTAAATAATTAAGAAGGCAATTAAGTAAAATAATTGAGTAGAATACTTAAGTAGCAGAATAATAAGGCAGAATAATTAAGTAGTAACTATTAAATAACATAACCAAAATAAAATTAAATAAAACAATCTTAAATGAAAGTTCACCGCATATTGTATTTGATGATGCTTAACGCAGTAATGATTTCTTCGTGTGCGCAGCATGAAGAAAAACCGTTTTATGAAGACATACAGAACTTCAAAAAATCGGACAGGGAAAATCCTCCACCGCAGAATGCCATTGTTTTTGTGGGAAGTTCATCGTTTACGATGTGGAAAGATGTGCAGGATTACTTTCCCGGATACACAATAATCAATCGTGGTTTTGGCGGGTCAACTTTAGAACAGGCGGTAGATTATGCTGATGATATCATCATCCCATATCGTCCGAAGCAAGTGGTTATTTATTCAGGAGAGAATGATGTAGCAGGAGGTGATGTTACTGCGGATGATGTGGTGCACAGGTTTGTTACGTTGTTTAAAAAAATACGCAACAAGTTACCGGACGTGAACATTGTGTATATTTCGATGAAGCCGAGTCCTAGCCGCAAGAAGTTTATACCGGTGATGGCCGATGCGAATGAGAAGATTAAAGATTTTCTGTCGAAGGATAAAAATGCCACTTATGTGGATGTGGCGAAGCGAATGATTGATGGGTCCGGTAATCCGAGGGAGGAATTATTTCTCGATGATATGTTGCATATGAAGAAGGAGGGCTACCAGATTTGGAAGGAGGAACTTGACCCGGTATTACTGAAGTAGCGATTTTTTGTCATCCCGAACCAGCGCGCAGCGCTGTGTGAGGGATCGGCGTATAAGTCACTTTATTTCCTCAAAATCTATATAATCCTCTTTACTAACCTTAGGTTTTGCCTGTTGTTGCTGTTGTGCGGCCGTACGTTGAAAATTCTGCTGCTCTTCCATCCTGCTCTGAAAATCTTTCACCTGGTCGCGCATTTGGCGAGTAGCCCTGAATAGGGGAATCAGGAAGTTAAACACAAACCTCACAAAAAAATAGATCACTATCCCCCAGAAAATATACTTCATGAGATAAAGTTAACTCAATGATGAATAACATTTTGTTAAGCCTCGCGCTTTAAATTTTTGGCGGGAATCGCACATTCCCTTACCTTTGCGAAGGAAAAAGCTACGAATGGAAGGGAACGAACTCGTTCCCTTCTTCATTTTCTATGACAATCGAGACACAAGTAAAGGCGGTTGAAGGGATGGTTGAAAATTTACTGGCAGATGATCCCCAGTATTTTCTGGTTGAAGTAAAGATCCGCCCCACCAACAACATAAAAGTGTATCTCGATGGCGACAACGGGATCTCTATAGAAAGATGTATAACGTATAATCGCCAGCTATACAAGTTGATAGAAAGTTCTGGCATTTTTCCGGCAGACGACTTCTCTCTTGAGGTTTCTTCTCCCGGTCTCGACGAACCCCTGAAACTGCTTCGGCAGTATCACAAGAACACCGGTCGCAAAGTGGAAGTTTTAATGAAAGATGGCGTGAAAACCGAAGGCGTGTTGAAACAGGTAACAGACTCGGGTATCATCGTTGAAGAAACAAGAGGTAAAAACAAGAAAAAGGAGATCATTGAACACGATTTCCCTTTCGACTCGATAAAATCAACAAAAATTCAAATAGTTTTTTAAACTCCTGTTCGAGGGAAACAGGACCAAACTGATGTTATGGCCAGTATTAACTTAATTGATGCGTTCCAGGACTTCAAAGAAGCCGAAAACATAGACCGTCCCACTATGATGAAGGTGGTGGAAGATGTTTTCAAAACGCTTCTCCGTAAAAAGTACGGCAGTGATGAAAATTTCGACGTAATCGTAAACGCCGAGAAAGGTGACCTTGAAATCGTACGCCGCCGTATGATTGTGGAAGATGGCTCCGTAAACGATCCTCTCGCCGAAGTAGCCTATAGCGACGCAGTGAAAATAGAACCCGACTTCGAAGTAGGTGAAGAGCTGTACGAAGAGATCAATATTATGGATTTCGGGCGCAGGGCCATACTGGCTGCCAAACAAACGCTCGCCAGCCGCATCAGCGACCTTAAGAAAAACGTTCTCGTAAAAAAATACGGAGAAAGAGCCGGGGAAATCATCAGCGCGGAAGTGTACCAGGTATGGAAGAAGGAAATTCTCCTCCTCGATGAAGAAGGCAGCGAGCTTATCCTTCCAAAATCGGAACAAATTCCACAGGATTATTTCAAAAAAGGTGAAAATATCCGTGCAGTGGTTAAAAAAGTAGAATTAAAAAATAATACCCCGGTAATCATACTATCCCGTACTTCCCCATCTTTCCTCGCAAAACTTCTCGAAATTGAGGTTCCGGAAATTTTCGATGGACTGATTGTAATAAAGAAGATAGTTAGAGAACCTGGTGAAAGAGCTAAAGTAGCGGTAGAATCGTACGACGACCGCATCGACCCGGTCGGCGCCTGCGTGGGTATGAAGGGAAGCCGTATCCATGGTATAGTCCGTGAGCTGAAGAACGAAAATATTGATGTGATCAACTGGACAAACAACGTGCAGCTGCTCATACAGCGTTCGCTCACACCTTCCAGGATCACCAGTATGGAGCTTGACAACGAGAAGAAGCATGCCAACGTCTACCTGAAACCCGACCAGGTTTCGCTGGCAATTGGTAAAAAAGGCGTCAACATCAAGTTGGCGCAGGAATTGACAGGTTATACCATTGACGTGTTCCGTGACACAGAGGGCGAACCCCAGGAATTTGATATTGACCTCGAAGAATTTGCAGACGAAATTGATACCTGGATAATTGATGAGCTTAAAAGGATAGGCTGCGACACGGGTAGAAGCGTGCTGGCACTCACCCCGGAAGAGCTTGAACGAAGGACCGACCTCGAAATTCAAACGATCGAAGACGTACGCAAAATTTTAAAGGCAGAATTCGATAAGGAATAACTTTAATAATATGTTAAAGTGACCGGACAGCGAACGAGCAAAAAAATTGTCTTAAATAACGAATGGCAGAAACAACAACACCAAGATTGATGGCCGCCGCCAAGGAGTTCAACGTAGGTAAAGACACCTTAGTGGACTTTTTGCTGGCTAGGGGATTTAGCAAGGATGATCTTAAACCAACTTCCAAGCTTACGGAAGAAATGTATCGTTCGCTGCAACAGGAGTTCCAGAGTGATAAAGTAGCGAAGCTGAAGAGCGACCAGATAGACCTTCCGAAAGGTGCGGTAGAGGCGAGGAAGAGAAAAGAGGAAGAAGCCATCCTTTTCAGAAAGGATACGCGCAAACCGGCTGAAGAACCCAAAGAGGCGAAAGAAACAAAAGAAATAAAAGAAACAAAACCAGTAGAAACAAAAGAAGAAGCGCCGCCAGCACCGGTAGTAGAGCAAAAGCCTGAAGAACCAAAGGTGGAAAAAGCGCCCGAACCAGTACACGTGAAAATAGAAGCACCCGAAGTAGAAGCTCCGGTTGTACTTGATAAAATCGATTTGTCGGCGATAGACTCCTCTACACGTCCGAAAAAATCGAAAAAGAAAGCCGAAGAAGCAAAGCCTGCAGCCGAGGTCGAAAAACCGAAAAAAGGTAAGGCAGCGGCCCCGCCCAAAGAAGAAACTCCTGCTCCTGAGATCCAGGCTGAAGAAGTAGAAGAAAAACAGGAAGAAGCGGGACCGGTAATTTCTAATATTAAGGCCGAGAAACTCGAAGGACCCAAGATTTTAGGTAAGATAGAGTTGCCGGTTCACCAGGAGAAACCTGCGGCAAACGACGAAAAAAGACAACGCAAGAGAATTCCGATTCAAAGGAAAGATCAGCCCGTTCAACGTACAGAACTCTTCAAGCGCCGCGATGGCGACCAGCAGCAGCGCCCGGGATTCGGACAGCAGCAGGGCCAGGGTGGCGGTAATTTCAGGAGAGATTTTCGCCCGGGACAGGGTCACGGTCATGGTCACCAGCCCCATGCAAGGCAGGGTGGTCAGCGTCCGTCATTTATTCCGCGCGAACAAAAAGAAATTGACAAGAAGGAAATCCAGGATAAAATCCGTGAAACGCAAGCTAAACTTGCGGGAGCGGGTGGACGTGGCAAGAGCCTCAAAGCAAAATACCGTCGTGCCAAGCGCGATGAAATCGCGGAACACGCAGGAGAGGGCGAAGTACAGGATAACAAACTGCAATTGACTGAATTTATCAGCGTGAGCGAACTCGCGAACCTGATGGATGTGAGTTATGCAGAAGTTATTGGAAAATGTATGGGCCTCGGTCTGATGGTGTCGATCAACCAGCGCCTGGACGCTGAGGTTATCGAACTTGTGGCAGGTGAATTCGGCTTCGATGTTGAATTCATCGACATGGAAAAGCAACTGGAAATGGAGGAGATGGAAGAGGAGGACGATAGCGACAACCAGACTCCGAGAGCTCCGATTGTCACAATCATGGGTCACGTTGACCACGGTAAAACATCCCTGCTCGACTATATCCGCTCGGCTAACGTGGTGGCAGGTGAAGCGGGTGGTATTACGCAGCACATCGGTGCGTACGAAGTAACGCTTCCGAATGGCAAGCACATCACATTCCTCGATACACCCGGTCACGAAGCGTTTACAGCGATGCGCGCGCGTGGTGCGAAAGTCACAGATATTGCGGTGATCGTGGTAGCAGCCGACGATGCGGTGATGCCTCAAACAAAAGAAGCGATCAGCCACGCTCAGGCAGCTGGGGTACCGATGATTTTTGCTATCAACAAAATCGATAAGGAAGGCGCAAACGCCAACAAGATATACGAACAGCTGGCCAACATGAACATTCTCGTTGAGGCCTGGGGCGGTAAATTCCAAAGCCAGGAGCTCTCGGCAAAACAGGGTTTGAATGTTGACCTTCTTCTTGAAAAAATATTACTCGAAGCCGAGCTGCTGGAGTTGAAAGCGAATCCTGAACGCGAAGCAACAGGTACGATCGTTGAGGCATCGCTCGACAAAGGACGCGGTTATGTGGCAACGGTACTCGTGCAAAACGGTACACTTCGCATCGGCGACCTCGTGGTATCTGGGCAGCATTTTGGAAAGGTGAAAGCAATGTTCAACGAAAGAAACAAGCGTTGCGATGTTGCACCTCCTGCCACCCCGGTGTTGATACTTGGTTTGAACGGCGCTCCGCAGGCTGGTGAAAAATTCAAGGTGTACTACGATGAGGCCGAAGCAAAAGAAGTGGCTAACCGTCGTGCGCAGATACTTCGCGAACAGGGTATCAGAACCAAGAAACATATTACTCTCGACGAAATCGGAAGAAGGCTTGCGCTTGGAAACTTCAAGCAGCTTAACCTTATCATCAAGGGTGATGTGGACGGTTCCGTGGAAGCGTTGAGTGACTCATTGCAAAAACTTTCTACCGAAGAAATTGCCGTGAGCATCGTGTTGAAGGGCGTGGGTGCGATCACCGAAAGTGATGTGTTGCTGGCAACCGCTTCGGATGCGATTCTCGTAGGTTTTAACGTTCGTCCGTCGCTGCAGGCATCAAGGCTCGCGGAAACAGAAGGAGTGGAAATCAAGACATATTCCATCATCTATAATGTGATTGATGAGATCAAGAGTGCGATGGAAGGTATGCTTGAGCCTAAGATACAGGAGAAGATTGTGGCGAATGTTGAAGTGAGGAACGTGTTCAAATTTGATAAAGCAAGCGTGGCAGGCTGTTATGTGCTCGATGGTAAACTCTACAGGAATTCGAAAGTGAGGGTGATCCGCGATGGCATTGTGATTTATCCTACAGGTGAAGGAGCTTCGGCCGAACTTGGATCGCTTAAGAGATTCAAAGACGACGTTAAGGAAGTGACCTCAGGCATGGAATGTGGTCTCACCGTTAAGAACTATTCCGATATTAAAGTTGGTGATATCATTGAGGCGTACGAAGAAGAGGAAGTGAAGAGGACGTTGTAGAGAGTTGTCATCCCGAGCCCATTCGGCTTACGCCTCAGGGTAAACTCCGCGAGGGATCTTTGGAGGAGGAAAACTTTAACGATTTAAAAGCCTTTTTCAGGTTTACTTTTAAACAATGTTTCGGTACATCTTTATAGCATTACTTTTCGCAGCTGCGGGCGCAACCGCCCAAACCGGGCACAAAGTGAAAGCCGATGGCATCATCGGTATCGTGGGTGATAAAGTAATTCTTCATTCAGATATTCAAAACGCTATCCTCGACCTTCAGCGCCAGGGAACACAACTTCCGCCGGATGTGGAATGTCATATCATGGAGCAGCAGCTCATAGGAAAAGCGATGGTGCTGCAGGCAGAGAAAGATTCGATATTAGTAGGTGACGACGAAGTTGAAGCGCTCCTCGATAACCAGATTCGCGGTTTCATTGCACAATACGGATCGAAAGAGGCACTTGAAGAGATTGCCGGCAGGACAGTTTACCAGATCAAGGAAGATTTCCGCGCAAACTTCAGGGAGCGCGAGCTTGCGAAAAGAATGCAGCAGAAGGTTGTTGAAAATGTGAAGATCACACCACAGGAAGTAAAAGCATATTTCGATAAAATTCCAGCGAATGAGCTTCAATACTATGAATCCGAAATGGAAATCGGTGAAGTAGTGGTTTATCCAAAAGCCAGCCGCGATCTTGAAAAGCTCGCAATGGATGACCTTGCTGACTATAAAGCGCAAATCGAGTCGGGCAAAGCAAGTTTTCAATCGCTGGCTTCTCTCTATTCGGATGATCCGGGAACGAAGAACAACGGGGGCCTGTTCAATTTAAACAGGACCGACAAACAGGTTGATCCGGCATTTGTGAACCAGGCATTCAGGTTACGCGAAGGCCAGATATCACCTGTATTCAAATCTAAATTCGGCTATCATATTATCAAGATGGAAAGCAGGGCAGGTGATGATGCAGTTGTTCGACATATTCTCAAAATTCCTACTGTTACCGATGCCGAGATAAAACAAAGCATTCAAATGCTTGATACGGTACGGTCGAAACTTGTGTCGGGTACGCTGCAATTCGGAGCAGCTGTGGCAAGACACAGCGAGGATGAGAGCTCTAAATTTACCGGTGGAATGAAACAGGGTCCCAATGGAAACTTTTTGACCATCGACCAACTGGATAAGGATTTGGTTACGATGTTGAAAGACATGAAAGTAGGCGATTACTCGCAGCCAACTTCCTACACCGACGAAAGAGGTAAAAAGGCAGTAAGAATTGTGTTTTTGAAATCAAGATCGGAACCTCACCGCGAGAATATGGCGGATGACTACGACCGCATCGCCCAAAGGGCACTCGAAATAAAGAAACAAGGCGTACTTGAAAAGTGGTTCGCCGAAAAAATTCCAACCTTTTACCTGTTGATTGACAATCAGTTCGGCACCTGTAGCTCACTTCAAAACTGGTTCCGCTACTCCTCAAAATCCAATAAGTAAGAAGAAACACCTAAAGTTGATATTTCAACGGTTGACGGACAATTAAATGGGTATTATTTCGCTATTATTAGAGTAACGTAAATAACCCTGCAGATCAAAAACCTGAATCCGATACCAGATCTTTACTCTATACCCCCCGCTGAGGGTACGGACGCGCCGTGTGAGAACGAACTCCAACTAAAACAACGCATTGCCGAACTCGAGAAAGAAGTCGAAGCCCTCCGGCAAATAAAAAGCGACTACCGCGAAATCGTTGAACATGCCACAGAAATAATTTTCAAGCTCGACGCATCGGGGTCGTTCTACTTCGTTTCAGCTGAATTTGGACGCGTACTTGGATACTCCAACGAACAGATGGTGGGCAAACATTTCGCAAGCATCGTTCATCCCGACGATCTGCAACTTTGTCTCGAAACGTTTGAAGTGCTCCGTGAATTTGGAAAAGCGGATGACAATATCCGTTTCCGGGTACAGCACGTAAATGGTCAATACAGGTGGGTAGACTGTTCCGCTGTGTGCCTGTTCGATGAAAACAACAATCCTACTCACAGCATAGGTTTTGCCCACGACATTACACAATTGCAACAACTTGTTGAGGACCTCCAGGCCTCTGAAAAGGCGCTGAGGTTTAGTGAAGAAAGATATCGTTCACTTTTCGAAGCGTTGGGTGAAGGTGTTGTTCTTCTTGACAATACAGGTACAGTGATTGCATCGAACCGTTATGCAGAATACATTTTTGGCACCGACAAACAGAGGATGAAAAACCTGCCGACTTTCAAACTGCAGACGAAATTTTATCATGAAGATGGATCGGACTACCCCATAAATGCTCATCCGAGTTTTATCAGCCTCACGAGTGGAAAATCTTTGAAGAATATGGTGATGGGCGTTGAACGCAGCGATGGAAATTTAACATGGATATCCATCAATACAGAGCCCATCTATTATTCGTTGAACCGCGAAAAACCTGATGCGGTAGTTGCTTCGTTTACCGACATCACACAGGTAAAAAAAGATAAAGAAGAAATTTTACGTAACCAGCGTTTGTATATCGAGGCAACAAAAGCAGTTGCACAGGCAGTTGTAGATGCGCAGGAAAAAGAAAGAGCAGAAATTGGTTACGAGCTCCATGATAACGTAAACCAGATCCTTTCTACCGCGCGCGTATTCCTCGATCTCGCGAAGAACGACGAAAAACAACGGCTGAACCTGATTGCGAAAAGTGCATCGAACATTTCGAATGCAGTCAATGAGATCAGAAGAATTTCAAGATCACTGGTACCCGCGAGTTTAAATGACCTCGGTCTCATACTTTCCATTGAGGATCTCGTTGAGAATATTAAAATCACCAAAGCGATAAAAGTCGAATTCTACCATTCGGGAGATATAGAAAAATCAGTAACCGAAAAAGGAAAATTAATGCTGTTCCGCATAGTACAGGAACAGGTGACAAACGTTTTAAAACATGCCGAAGCGAGCCGGCTGGTAATCGAGCTGATCGCTGAATCGGCCTCTATCTCTCTTTCCATCACAGACAACGGAAAGGGATTTGATATCGAAAAAGTAACGGCCAAGAAAGGTGTGGGCCTTCACAATATTGCAAACCGTACAGAATTGTTCAATGGAAAAATGAATATGGTGACATCACCGGGCAACGGATGCAAGTTGAATATAATCATACCCCTGGAAAACTCTATTAAAAGCTGACAAATGGAAAAAATTAATGTGTTGATTGCAGATGACCACAAACTGATTCGTGAAACATGGAGCTACATTCTGAACAGTGATTCGCGTTTCGAAGTAATTGCAGAATGTGGCGATTCAGAACAAGCTGTGGAAATGACAAAGCAAAAGCGTCCGCATATCGTGCTGATGGATATCAATATAATGCCGATATCGGGCTTTGAGGCGACAGAACGCATTCAAAAGGTGTCGCCGAACACCAAAGTAATCGGCGTATCGATGCACTCGCAGCCCGCATACGCGAAAAAAATGCTGCAGATCGGGGCAAAAGGATATGTGACCAAGAATTCGTCGAAAGAAGAGATGATAAAAGCGATTCTCGAGGTGAACGATGGCAGCAAATACATTTGTGAGGAGATAAAGAATAATATTTCCGAACTTGTACTGGAAGAAAACAAGGATATGCCAAACGTAAATGCGCTTACGGATCGTGAAATCCAGATCATTAACCTTATCAAAGAGGGCCAGTCCTCGAAGGAAATAGCCTCAACACTTAACATTTCGCTAAAAACGGTGGAGGTGCACAGGCATAACGTGTTGAAAAAGCTCAAGTTGAAGAATTCTGCATCGCTGGTCAATTTTATTAACCAGTCGACAAATCCATAATTTGAACTACCTTCGCGGCCGTAATGAGCGACGAAATAAAGCATGAATGCGGCCTCGCATTCATCAGACTACGGAAGCCATTTTCTTATTACCAGCAACAGTATGGGACGGTTATGTGGGGGCTGAACAAGCTCTACCTGTTAATGGAAAAACAGCATAACAGGGGTCAGGATGGCGCAGGAGTCGCAGCGGTAAAGCTCAATACAGAACCCGGATACCCGTTTCTTCATCGCATTCGCAGCGCCCACAGTCAGCCTATCGCCGAGATATTTTCGCAGATCAACCAGGAAGTCCAGGAATTTCAGAAATATCAGCCCGACATCACGAACCATCCCGGTTTGATGAAGGGACATATTAATTTTCTTGGCGAACTTTTACTTGGTCATCTCCGGTATGGCACCCAGGGAAGAAATAATGTTGAATTCTGTCATCCCTTTATCAAACGTCATACAATCCCTGCACGCAACCTCGCGCTCGCGGGTAATTTCAACCTGGTAAACACCGACGAACTTTTCGCACTCGTAAATATCGATCCGGGAGAATTTCAGAAACAAAGCGACCTCGCGGCCATGATGGAAGTGATTAATCATTTCGTAGTGATGGCCGACGAAGATTCACCTGGCGAACTCGATGTGGTAAGGGTGCTGAAAAAATCAATGTCACTTTTTGATGGCGGGTTTACAGTTGGCGGCCTCCTCGGTAACGGCGACTCATTTGTATTTCGCGATGCTCACGGCATCAGGCCCGCATATTATTACATCAGTGATGAAGTGATTGTTGCGGCCTCGGAACGTTCCGCGATACGCACTGTATTTAACGTGGGAGAAAATGAAGTGAAAGAATTGATGCCGGGCTGCGGGGTAATTGTAAAATGTGACGGTTCGTATAATGTGGAGCAACTCATTCCTGCAAAAGAGAGGAGGGCGTGCAGCTTTGAAAGAATTTATTTTTCACGCGGAAGCGATGAAAAAATTTATATGGAGAGGAGTAATCTCGGTTACAACCTCAGCGCGCAGGTACTCGAAGCCGTGCAGCACGATACAAAGAATACAATTGTTTCCTTCATTCCCAACACAGCCGAGGTAGCGTTCTATGGCCTTGTAAAAGGTATGACCGATTATCTCAACCGCGTGAAACTCGAAAGGATTCTGTCGTGGGGTTCCGACATCACCGAAGAAAAACTGTCGGAGATGATTAACCGCAAAATACGTGTTGAGAAAGTGGCGATCAAAGACGTGAAGATGCGCACATTCATAACTGAAGATGTGAGCAGAAATGAAATGGTGCAGCACGTTTACGACATCACTTACGGTACAGTAAAGAAGGGTGTTGACACACTTGTAGTGATCGACGACTCTATTGTAAGAGGCACAACATTGAAACAAAGTATTGTGCGAATGCTCGCGAGGCTCGAACCGAAAAAGATAATCATTGTTTCGTCGGCGCCGCAGATAAGGTATCCCGATTGTTACGGTATTGATATGAGCAAGCTCGGTGACTTCATCGCCTTCAGGGCTGCCATTGAGCTGGTAAAAGACAGGGGCAAGGACCATTGCCTCCAGGAACTCCTGCTTAAATGCAAGGAACTGCAAAGGTCAGGATTGCTGCACACTGAGAATGTGGTGCAGCAGTTATACAGAATGTTCAATTTGGAAGAAATATCCGATAAGATCGCCGAATTGGTAACCCCCAAAGGCCTGAAAATTCCAATACAGGTAATCTTCCAGACTATTGAATCTCTTCACGAGGCCTGTCCCACCAACACCGGCGACTGGTATTTTACGGGCAACTACCCCACCCCGGGCGGAAACAGGGTGGTGAACAAAGCTTTCATCAACTATATGGAGGGTAAAAACGTCCGCGGTTATTAATATCCGTTGGATTGAACCGTTTTTTCACGGGGTCGGATAATGCAGCCGAAGTAAATTCAAATAATTGATTTATATTGAAGTTGTAAAGAATGTCCATGGAACCGTCCCGGAATCTTGCCTTATTTCTACATCGCTCCGGTAGCATTTACCACGTGATAACGGACATGAGGGGTAAATATTCCTATGTGAACGAACTCTACGAGAAGATATTCTTCACTCCCCAGGACGATTACCGCGAGGAGTATTTCGAGACCTCTCTTTTTACTGAAGATGCCATCATCTACAACGACGCCCGCACCGAATGCATAAACAACCCCGGCACTTCGACGATCGTCGATTTGAGGAGATACCGGGCCGATGGCAGCGACTTTTGGATCAGGTGGGAATTTTGCGCCATAGTGGACAATGAGCAGGTTATAGGCCTGCAGGGCCTCGGCACCGACGCCACCGAAAGAAAGAGGGCCGAAATGGAGAAACAGGAGGTGCAGGAAAAGCTTTCACGCGAAAGATATCTTCTGCGCACGCTTATAGACCATCTTCCGGATTCGATTTATGTGAAAGACACCGAGTCGCGGTTTATCATAACCAATCGTGCGGAACTGAGCCTCATCGGGGCCAAAACCGAAGAAGAAACTATAGGAAAGACGGTAAACTATTATCTCGAGGATAAATCGGCGCAGCAACATCTGCATAACGACAGAAAACTGCTCGAAACCGGAACGGCCCTCATCAACCAGGAAGAGCTTGTGATAAACAAGAAAGGTGAGATGAAATGGCTGCTCACCACGCGCGTGCCACTACAGGAAGACGACGACAGGATCATTGGACTCGTGGGTATCAGTCGGGATATCACAGACAGAAAGAACATTGAAGAATCATTACGACTGAGTATTGAAAGGTTCAACATTGTTTCTAAAGCGACGAATGATGCAATCTGGGATTGGGATCTGCGCACGGATAACATATTCTGGAACGATGCGATGTTTTCATTGTTTGGATACAAGCCGTCGGATATTTCGAAAATACCCAACTGGTGGGAACAACACATTCATCCCGACGATAAGGAAAGAGTTATTTCGAAAATCACAAGGCACATACAAAACGGAATAGAAAACTGGCAGGATGAATACCGGTTTCTAAGCGCCGATGGATCGATAAAAAATGTTTTTGACCGGGGCTTCATTCTTGTTGATAACGAAGGAAAGCCTTACCGGATGATCGGCGCAATGATGGATATCACTGAACGAAAAAAATTGCAGGACGAACTCGCGGCGCAAATAATCGCGAGGCAGCGCCAGGTGACAGAAGCCACCATCCTAGCCCAGGAAAAAGAGCGGGCTGAAATCGGAAGGGAACTCCATGATAACATTAACCAGATACTCACAACCACAAAAATGTACCTCGACATGGCCCTTGCTGAAGAGGATATCAGGGAGGAGTTGATGCTCAAGAGCCATCAGAATATTTCAAGCGCGATAGAAGAGATCAGGATTCTTTCAAAATCACTTGTTCCGCCATCGTTAGGAGATATCGGGTTGAAGGAAGCGATTGCCGAGATGATCAACAATCTGAACATCTCCCAAAAAATAGATATCAGCCTGCGCACAAACGGGATATCAAAATCCCTGATTCCTGATAAAATGCAATTGATGGTTTTCAGAATTGTGCAGGAACAGGTGAGCAATATACTAAGGCATTCAAAAGCCACAGAGGCGGAAATAAAACTGGCTATCGTAAAAAATGAACTTATAGTAACTATTACTGACAATGGGGTTGGATTTGAGCCCAAAAAAAGGATGAAAGGGATAGGACTGATGAACATTACAAGCAGGGCGGAAGTGCACAATGGACGAATGGAAATCGCGAGCTCACCGGGTAATGGTTGCACCCTTAAAATCACTATACCACTTTAAATTTTGCTTTCATGGGAAAAATCACCGTTTTAATTGTAGACGATCACACGCTGATCAGGGAAACATGGTCGTTCCTGCTGGGCAGAAATGAAAACTTCGAGGTAATCGCTGAAGTAGGAGATGGACAAAGGGCAATTGACATTGCCCGCGACAAGCGTCCCAACATTGTGCTGCTCGACATCAATATGACCCCGTTGAATGGGTTCGATGTGTTGAAGATGATCAGGAAGCAGTCGCCCGGGTCTAAAGTGATTGCCGTTTCTATGCACTCTCAGCCTGCCTATGCCAAAAAAATGCTCCGTATGGGAGCGAAAGGTTATGTAACCAAAAATTCTCCGCGCCAGGAAATGCTCGATGCGATCCTGGAAGTAAATGGAGGGAACACGTACATATGCCAGGAAGTGAAAAATATCCTTTCGGATCAGATGTTGAGTGAAGAGGATCATGCAGCAGGGCTCAATCAGCTTTCGGAACGTGAAATTGAAGTGATCAACCAGATCAGGGATGGGCTGTCCTCGAAAGAAATTGCCGACCGTCTTGCGATTTCAATAAAAACTGTGGAGGTACACAGGCATAATATTCTTAAGAAGTTGAAAGTAAAGAATACAGCTTCGCTGATTAATTATATTAATTCGAGCGGGTTGTAATGAAAACCCTCCTACTGATCAGGCACGCCAAAAGCAGCTGGGACGATATCTCTCTTAGCGACGAAGAAAGGCCGTTAAACGACCGGGGCAAAAAGAATGCGCCCGAAATGGCAAAAAGATTGCTTAAAAAACACATCGCAATAGACGTCATCCTTTCAAGCCCGGCAAAAAGAGCAAAAACTACAGCTGAATATTTCGCCGACGAGTATGATATCAAAAAGAAACATATCATTCTCGTTCCCGGCCTTTACATGGCCTCCCACGACGCTTTTGTAAAGGCAATAAGGGAAGCCCCTGAAGACGCAAAGTCCATTGCCGTTTTTTCTCACAACGATGGCATCACCCAGTTCGCCAGCACCCTTTCGGAAACACGGATCAATCACATGCCCACATGCAGCGTTTTTGCGGTAAATCTTGACATACAGAACTGGAGCGACTTTCAGCCTGGACAGGCTAAATTTTATTTTTTCGATTATCCAAAATCGTTATAAAAATAGATTAAATTAGTAGTCCTTTCCTATCCATATTCTTCCAAAAACGCCTCCGTTTTCTATCTGGTATTTTTTAATGTCTAAACCTAAATTTCTCAACATGAAGGGAATTTTAAAGAGATGTTGTGTTCTATTCCTATCTCTTCTCCTTTTTAAAGGAGTCTCCGCTCAAACCACATCGTGCGTCAATTACGACAGCAGGTATCCCATTACAACAAGCACCGGTAAAAAGTATTTATGGAACCCTCTCTGGAACTTTTCGCCAATGAAAATGAAAAAAGTTTCAGGCCTTAACATTGGCGGCGACAACTATTTTAATGGCATGCTCGAATATGTTCCTGCCAGTTATAATCTTACTGCAAACAAAACAAAAAAGTACCCGGTAATTATCAGCTTTCATGGTTATGCTGCAAGAGGCGTAGGAACAACGCTCGAACTATGCAGGTTGTTTAAGGACCGCGGCGGTGATTCTGCGGGCCACAAAACATTTCCCGGCCGTGTAGAACGCAATACAACCCAGCTTACACAAGTGTACAACGGCGTAACATACGAATACATCGTTGTGGCGCCGCAATTTAATAAATATACCAGGCTCGTGTCCGGTACTCCTGATGCATTTCCCACAGCAAAACAGGTTGAGAATGTAATCAACTATGTAGTTGCCCGCTACCGCATAGATCCGAGAAGAATATACCTCACCGGCTACAGTAATGGTGCAAACATGATCCTCGAGTATGCAGCCAGCAGCCTTGCCAGGGCACAACGCGTAGCCGCAATCATGCCCGTGTCACTTTGCTCTCAACACGGACACGTCACCAACACTTCAAGAGGTTACTACGCTAAATATATCGGCCAGGCCAAGCTCAAAACATGGTTTGTGTATTGCGAAGCCGATAACTGCGGAAGCGGACCGGTGCTCAACGTGCCAAACAAATGGGTGGACAGTATCAACAAATACCCTGGTGCCGTTAAGCCCCGCTACACAAGGCTGCGGAACCTTAACCCCGCTCACCTCTATAATTGCAGCGACAGCTTGTTACATGACGCATGGAGCCGTGCATTTGATCCCAATTTCAGGGTAAGTAACGTGTACACAGCAACTGGGGCGGTTGGTGCCAATGACGGTATTAACCTCAACATGTACCAGTGGTTTATCCGCCAGGTGAATACAGCGCCTGTAGCAGCAAGTGAACTCGACGAAACTGTTCCCGCTGTGGTTATTCCGGATAAGTCGACAATAACGGTCACTCCAAATCCATTCGTAACGGAGGTTACGGCTCACTTATCGCTTAATCGAAGCCAGCGTGTGCGGATCAACCTTACCGATCTTGCAGGGCGGCTTGTACAAAGTGTAAATGGCGTGTATGGACAGGGTAACACGGAAGTGAGGTTAAACCTCGATAAGGTGCCGGGTGGCGTGTATTTGATGAAAGTTTCAGGCGAAAACTTCACCAGTACGCAGAAAATAATCAAGAGATAGATTAAAATCCTCTAATAAAAAGGTGGCGCATTGCATATCCGCCACCTTTTCTCTTTATTTGCGCACTACATATTTCCATTTATTTGCGCGGAAATTTTTTCTGGCGTTGATTAAATGTAATTAAGTTTACTTCCCCCATCCAATTATATCCCGGAAACACTACATTTTTTCGATCCAATCGTCCTCCCGATCGTAACCTTAAATATTGCGTATGAAGAAAAATGTACTATTACGTTTTCTTACTTTCTCCTTTGCCCTGTCCCTGCTTTTAGCTTCATCTGCTTTTGCGCAGTCGGATTGCGTAAACTATGGTACAGCTGCCCAAATGTCGTCGTGGAACCCGGTTTGGAATTTCACTAATCTTAAACAATCAAAGAGATCAAATCTCACGATTGGACCCTCAGGAATATTCAACGGGCTGCTCGAATACCTTCCTGCTTCTTATAGTGCACCGGGCAACCAAAACAAAAAGTTTCCGGTAATCATCTTCTTCCATGGATATGGATCAAGAGGAAACGGCTCTGCTGCGGACCTTTGCAGGTTGTTCAAAGACAGGGGCGGCGACCTGGCAACACACCTTTCCATACCGGGAAGAGTTGAAAGAAATACCAACCTTTTTTCCCAGAGCACCGGCGAAACAACACAGGAATTTGTTGTGATCAGTCCACAGTTCAACATCTACGACCGTCATGAAGATGGCACCGGTATATATCCCAGCTTCAATGAAGTGGAGGATGTGATAGATTATGTGGAAGCGCACTACAGAATTGATAAGCGCAGAATTTATTTAACGGGCCTCAGCAACGGTGCCAATATGATTCTTGAATATGCAGCAAGCAGCCTGGCACGCGCAAAAAGAGTTGCCGCCATCATGCCGGTTGCGTTGTGCTCGCAAATGAATCACATTAGCAACACCAGCAGGCACCTCGACGCAAAATATATTGGCCAGGCGAAGTTGAAAACATGGTTTGTTTATTGTCAGACCGATAATTGCGGAAGTGGACCTCAATTAAAAGTTTCAAACGATTGGGTGAAAGCGATAAAAGCCGTTCCCGGAGCTGAACCCCCAAGGCTTACGATCCTTAAAACCAAAACGACCACCAAGCCACTGTTATACGATTGTAGCGACACGCTCGCTCACGATGCGTGGAGCAGGGCGTTCAATCCTGATTTTAAAGCAAGTTTCACTTACAACGCCAATTTTGATATAGCGTCTGCACAGAATGATGATAACAACCAGAACATCTATCAATGGTTTGCGCAATCAACAAATGTTGTTCTGCCCGTTGAGCTGAAAGAATTTACTGCGCGCCTCATAAACAAAAGAGTCGAGCTTAAATGGATCACTACCGACGAAAAGAACAACGCTTCTTTCACAATAGAAAGGGCAGGCCCCGACCAGAAGTTCACTGCGATTGCAACAATTCCCGGCGCGGTTGACAGTAAAGGCGAAAGAACCTACACTTACACTGATGGATCACCGTTGGCAAACCTGAGTTTTTACCGCCTCGTGCAGACAGATATCGATGGCAAGCAAACGTATTTCGACATCAGGAAAATTCTTAACCAGGTTGGTGTTGCAAGCTCTGTAGTTATTTCGCCAAATCCATTTACTTCAGATATTTCGGCATTCGTAACGGTTGATAAAGCGCAGAAAGTATTTGTGTCGCTCGCAGATTTAAATGGAAGGATATTGAAAACATCAACCGGTATTTACTCGCCCGGTAGTTCAGAAATAAAAATCAACTCAAATGGTCTTCCAAAAGGCGTTTATCTTTTGAAAGTATCAGGCGAAAACTTCAATATTTCGAAGAAGGTAATTAAGAACTGATTTTCGCAACAAAGTTTCTGACAACATCTTTGTAGCTGTTCATATCGTAGTTGATATGGCGGTATGCAAATTTTTCCGCAGCATCAAGCGCACGTTTTAACTCGAATTGATGCTGTGGAATATTTATAGCAAGTTGCTGCGCGCACAAATATTTTCCGAGATACTCCTGCTCGGGTTGCCCGGGTGTAGGTATCACGATCATTTTCTTTCGAAGTTTAATCATATCCATTACGGTGGAATATCCCGACCTGCAGATAATCATCCGCGATGCACAAAGTAACCTGTTAAGTTTACCCGTATCAAGATGGTTGTAAAATTCTCCGTTAACTGATGTTATCTCACCTGTTTCGTTGGGAAGTCCTCGAACAAAAGCAGTTTTCATTTGCAATGCTGGCAATTGTTCCAATATCATTTTTTCAAGGATGGTTCGCTGCGGTTCAGGGCCCGAAAGAATAATAACAACGTCGTATAAAAAATCGTTTTGTTGATCGCAGCTTTCAAATCTCGACAATGCACCGACGTAATGAACGGCTGTTGAAGGAAATTTTTGAGGATGAGACAGCTCACCGGCAAGCGATATTGAATTTGAAAAATCGGGAACCCAGCATTCAGAAAACCGATTGATGTATTTGTACAAAATCGACTGGCAAATTTTATCGAAAAGCCTTCCGATACCTGTTTTTATGCCCAATTGATGAGTGATGAAAATGGAATAAACGCCAGGATGAGAGAGACCGTAACGGTTGTCCGAAATCAAGGCGCATACATTATTTTCCTCCAGGAATAGCTTTAGCCAGCGGTTTTCAGCCTTGATCCGTGTCAAAATTTTCCCCAATTGGAGGCTGATTTTCAGTTTTGTGGACCATCCCCGCCGCCCGTAGCCCAGGTTATACCCCTGCAGATCCACGAATTCCAGTCCGCTGAACTCCGACTCGTAAATTTTCTTTTGAATTGAATTGCAGGCTATTACAATTTGGCAGTCGAGATCGAGTAACTCCCGGATCAGCGGTACCGTCCGGGTGGTGTGCCCTAAACCCCAATCCAGTGCTGAAACCAGGAATAAGGGTTTTTCCTTACAAATGTTATTTTTCCCGCCGGGGGCCAATTTGGGGTACTTAATTTGATGTAAAATAGAGTAATTTAGAAGACTAATTTATGAAGAAGGTCAACCATCGATTTATTTATTTGTTACTATTTGTGTGCGTTGTAGCTACTGGCTGCAGTGCAGGCAATCATATGGGTGGCACTTCTAAGAAATGTGGTTGTGGTTTAAATAAAGGCTTTGTTGGCTATTAAAATCCTATAAAAGAAATGAAAACACCTAATCGCGATTTGCTTGTACTGGTAAAGGATGATCACCTCGACAAAGATGCTATCGAGTTTGAGCTGGAGCAATTGAACCAGTTGCTTTTTGTTTTCGAAACTGTAGACAACTTTTGCGTAGCACACGAAGTGTTCGACCTTAACAAGTACAAGATCATCTACAATGCGAGAACCATCAGGCAGGTTATGAATCAGAAGGAATTGAAACCTTTTGTTTTTATTTCTAACAAAAACTGATAACCGTCGTATTCACCCGCTGAACACCTTTGCGGTTTCGTCCTATTATTAGTGTATCTTCTTTAATGCAGTTCTCAGCTGATTGATCATTTCCACGATACTTTCTTTTCGGCATGTTCCTACGCTTAGCCTGTACCATGGCGAAGTGTCGTTCGCACCAAACGCATAGAAAGGCACAATAGCGAGCCTCGCCTCATCCAGCAGGTAAGACGTAATATCGGCCTGCGAAACAAGCTTTTTGCCCTGTTCAGTAGTTTTTCCCGCCAGGTCGAACTTGATGGTAAGATAGATGGCGCCCTCAGGTGCGATCGCATCAACCGCAAATCCTTCTTTTTTCAAACCAATCAGCTCATCATATATTTTTCTGAGCCGGGTTTCTATTTCCGTTTTAAAATGTGATAGAAACGCATCAATCTCCTCATCCATCCTTAAATACCTGGCAACCGCTTTTTGTTCGGCCATTGGCGCCCACGCGCCGATATGAGTAAGTATAGCTTTCATTTTCGACAACACGGTGGATGGACCCATTGCCCACCCGACTCTTACCCCTGTAGATGCAAACACTTTACTGATAGCATCAATGTAGATGGTGTATTTCTTCATTTCCGGTCGCAATGAAACCGGGTCGTAGTGTGTGATGTTTCCAAAAGTGAGGTGCCAGTACATCTGGTCGTACAGCAGGTATAGTTTTTTTTCGCCGGGCTTGCGTGATCGGTTTTCTTCAAGAATCATGTCGCAGATTTCTTCAAGAGCGCTTTTACCGATCGTTGTACCGGTTGGGTTTTGCGGTGAACACAACGAAATGAGCACCGCTCCTTTGATATGCTTCCTGATACCGGTGGCTGTGGGCATGAACCGTGTTTCAGGAGTGGCTTCAATCACTACATGTTCTCCACCTACAAAGTGAGTGTAGTGGTTATTGTTCCAGGAGGGCACAGTGTAAATGATTTTGTCGCCGCCGTCGCAGATGGCGCGGTAGGTAGCGTAAATCAGGGGTCTGCCGCCTGATGCAACGAGAATCTCATCTGTTGAATACTCCAGGTTTTCACGTTGCTGGATGAACGCTGAAATAGATTCCCGCAGATCGAGATTACCTTCCGCTGCCGGATAGTTTGTGAAATGCTCACGGTACGCGGTAATAATTTGTTCCTCCAGTTCCCTGGGAATAGGGAATACCTGTGGATCAAAATCGCCGATAGTGTAGTTGTAAATTTTCTGGCCCTGTCTTATTTTCTCGCGAATTTCGCCGCCGAGTTTTACTATTTCCGAGCCGATCAGGGTTTCAGAGAGGCGCGATAAGTTCATCCGGCAAATTTAGCCCTTCTTCTCCTTCCACATTTCATTGAACGTTTTTTCAGGAAAATGCAGCGCAGCGCGGTGCTTCGACCATCCACTGATTAAGTTATTTACCACCCAGTCTTTCGTTTTTCCACTGCCTTTATTCATCCATTTGCGGTTAAGGCTCGCTTTTTTCCACACCTTCCAGGCTATTTTTTCCGGTAACCCAACTGCGCCTGTTTCAACCGCCTCACTCCGGTTTTCGAGCAGTAGTTCATGCAGATTGATTTTTACGGCACATACTTCAGTGCAGTTTCCACACAACGATGATGCATAGCTGAGATGTTTCCAGTCTTTCATACTCCTCATCTGCGGCGTAATAACCGATCCAATAGGGCCACTGTACGTGGTAGCGTAAGTGTGTCCGCCGATATTCTTGTACACGGGACATGCGTTGAGGCACGCACCGCACCGGATGCAATACAAGCTTTCGCGTTGCTTCGCGTTCGCCAGGATATTCGTGCGACCGTTGTCTAAAAGTATAACGTACATCTCATCGGGACCATCGGTTTCTCCGGGCTGGCGTGGACCGCTGATAACAGTATTATAAGAAGTAACGGTTTGACCGGTGCCATATGTGGCGAGCAATGGCCAAAACAAACCCAGGTCAGTAAATGATGGGATTACTTTTTCTATGCCGGTAACCGCAATGTGTGTTTTAGGAAATGATGCGCTCAATCTCGCATTACCTTCATTTTCTGTAACCGCTATGCTGCCGGTGTCGGCGATAATAAAGTTCGCGCCTGTAACACCTATTTCGGCCTGAACATATTTCGCGCGCAATTTTTCCCGTGCTACGAGAGTCAGTTGTTCGGGAGTAAGGCCAGGCTTTACGTTAAGCTTTTCGTGAAACAGCTGCGCCACATCTTCCTTACTCTTGTGCATGGCAGGCGTAACGATGTGATAGGGTGGTTCACCGGCAAGTTGCTGGATATATTCTCCGAGGTCGGTTTCAATGCTTTCTATCTTATTTTTTTCGAGAAATTTATTCAGGTGAATTTCTTCCGTCACCATGCTTTTACTCTTCACAACCGTTTTGCATTGCTTTTCATTGCATATTCTCATGATATGCTGCAACGCCTCTTCAGCTGTTTCTGCCCAAAGCACCTTCCCGCCTTTGGCAGTAAAATTCGATTCGAATGTTTCAAGATACTGATCGAGGGATTCGATCGTGCGCCACTTGATGTTTTTTGCCCGTTCGCGGGCGAGGCCCACGTCGAGAAATTGTTCCTTACCGAAAGGAACTGCTTTGTTGTAACGCGCAATGTTGAAATTTACTTTCTCACGATGATCGAGGTCGGCGGCTTTAACGGAGCTCTTTGCAATAAATGACGAAGCGGTTTCTTTCATCAGCTAACGTTTATCTGCGAGGGCCTTACTTTTCTTTGCGATGGCATAATCTTCCGCTATTTTCTCAAGTGCTTCATAAAACTTTTCGCCATACATCCTTATGAGCGGCTCTTTCAAAAACTGGTAAACAGGAACTTTAAGCTTTTGCCCCTGCACACATGCGGGATTGCAAAGCTTTTCGCGCGGTTCATAGTTAACGCGGTCGAATTGACCTTTTTTCCCTTTGTTAGCGATGATGGGGTAAAGATGACAGCTGATTGGTTTTTTGAAATCTATTTTGCCGTCGCGGTAGGCCTGCTCTATTCCGCATTTTATGATGCCATATTTATCACGAAAGCCATAAACACACATTTTGCCTTCAATGGTCGGGGTAACCCATCCGAAGTCCCTATCGTACTGGTATCTTCCGTGTTTCTCGATCCACCTGATGCCTTCTTCTGTGAGATAGGGCTTTACGGTTTCATAAATTTCATTGAGAATTTCAAGCTCGTGCTTTTCGAGGGGAGCGCCGGCGTCGCCGTCTTCACAACATCCGCCTTTGCATTTCATCAGATCGCAAACGAATTGCGCCTCTACCACTGCGTCACTAACCAACACGTTGTCTATCGCGATCACTATGTTTTATTTATTGCGAAATTAGTCTATACGAGTTGAATATCGAAATTCACGAGCTCAACGAACTGCCTGATGCGTTCGTCTATTTCTCCGCGTGTAAGTGTTCTGAGGCGGTCGGGCCCGAATTTTTCAACGCAAAACGAGGCCATTGCGGATCCAACGATTATCGCTGTTTTTAGATTGTCGAACGATAAATCTTTTGTGCGTGCAAGGTGTCCTATAAAGCCCCCTGCGAACGTGTCGCCTGCGCCCGTGGGGTCGAATACTTCTTCGAGAGGAAGCGCCGGAGCGAAAAACACAAGGTTTTCATGAAACAACAGCGCGCCATGTTCACCCTTTTTTATAATCAGGTATTTTGGTCCCATCTGCATGATCTTCCGCGCAGCTTTCACCAGCGAATATTCACCGCTCAGCTCTCTCGCTTCACTATCATTCACCAGCAATGCATCAACTTTTCGCAACACTTCTTTCAATTTTGGCATTGCCGATGCCATCCAGTAATTCATCGTATCCATCGCAATCAATTTCGGGCGCACCTTCATTTGATTGATCACGTTAAGCTGCAATTCGGGATCAACATTGCCAAGCATTAAAAATTCAGCGCCCTGGTAGCTTTCAGGTATCACAGGATTAAAATCCGTGAGCACATTCAGATCTGTCACCAGCGTGTCGCGGGTGTTCATATCCATATGGTATTTACCGCTCCAGAAAAATGATTTCTTTCCCTTTACTTTCTCTACGCCTGCAAAGTCGACACCTCTCTTTTGAAGTTCCGCCACTTCATTACCTGGAAAGTCGTCGCCAATAATTGAAACCTGCTGAATTGGCATTACAAAGTTTGCTGCTGTATAGGCAACATAGGTTGCTGAGCCCCCGATAATTTTATCAACTTTGCCAAATGGTGTTTCAATTGCATCGAAAGCCATAGTCCCCACAACGATAAGTGCCATACAAGGATTTTCAGGTGAAAGATTAGTTATTTGGTTTGCAAACCTAAAGTAAATTTTATATTTGATCATCAACCGCATGGCATCAACCAAAAGCAAGAAGAACAGTCCCCGTAAAGAGGTAATTCTTGAGAAAGCTGCGCAGCTTTTCAGAAAGAATGGCTTCAACGCCACCTCTATGCGCGATCTGGCCGAAAATGTGGGAGTAGAAGCTGCGAGTTTGTACAATCACATCAATTCGAAAGCTGAGCTGCTGCAGGAGATATGTTTCAGGATAGCCAATAAATTTACTGAGCATATGGATGAAGTGCTCACTTCAGACCAACCGGCAATCGGAAAGATTGAGGCCATTCTTCGTTTTCATATACGCCAGATGATTCACAACTATGAAGAAGTATATGTAAGCGACCGCGAATGGAAACATCTTACCGATCCCTATCTTTCTAATTTTAAAAACCAACGACGCACGCACCGCCAGCGAATAGCTTCAATAATAGAAGAAGGAATAAGAAAAGGTGAGATAAAGAAAATTGACGCGCCCACAGCTGTCCTGATTTTATTGCATGCTGTTAGTGGCATTGAATCGTGGCATCGCAGCCGGCAGAAGATTTCCGGAGAGCTGCTCGAGCAGAACATGGTGTTGATCCTGGTGGAAGGAATAAAATCTTAAATTGCCGTGTGACCCAATTCCATCCGCTTACCATAAAGGAAATCCGGCGCGAAACACCGGAATGTATTTCCATCCTGTTTTCTATCCCCGACGATTTAAAAGAAGAATACAAATTTGAACCGGGACAAAACATCACCATTAAACTTCAGCTTGGCGACGAAGAAATCCGCCGGTCGTATTCTATTTGCAGTAGTCCTCACGAAAATGAATTGCGCGTGGCCGTTAAACACCTGGAAGGAGGAAGATTTTCCTCGCATGCTAATAGTAGCCTCAAAACAGGCGATGTGGTACAGGTGCTTCCGCCAACAGGAAAATTCAATCCAAAATCGAGCGCGCCGGGCGCAAAAAATTATCTCGCATTTGCCGCGGGCAGTGGGATAACACCCGTTATATCAATTATTAAATCCATCCTGCAAAAAGATAGCGAGAGTCATTTTACGCTTGTGTATGGAAATCGCGCGAGAGGCAGCATCATTTTCAAAGAGCAGCTCGAGGCCATCAAGAATAAGAATATGGACAGGTTTGCCATGCATCACATTCTCAGCAGGGAGCAGGCCGATGCCGACGTTTATCACGGCCGCATCGATAAAGAAAAGTGCGAAATCCTTTCAAAATATCTTATTGACATTAATGGTATGGACCACTTTTTTATATGTGGTCCCGAAGAGATGATTTTTACCGTACGCGATTGGTTGCTGGAGAAAGGAGTCGCAAAAGAGAAAATTCATTTCGAGCTTTTTACTGTGCCGGGGGAAAAGTCTAAAACAACTTCTTCTAAAATTACCGCGACTTCAGGCGAAAAAAGCGCTATCACGATAAAAGTCGATGGCAAATCGACATCATTTAGTCATCCATATGAAGGATCTTCTATCCTGGACGGCGCATTACAGCATGGCGCCGATCTTCCTTTCGCATGCAAAGGTGGTGTATGTGCCACGTGCCGGGCAAAACTGATATCCGGGCAGGTAGAAATGGATACCAACTATGCATTGGAGGAAGATGAGCTTGCGGCAGGATTTATTTTAACCTGCCAGAGTCACCCCCGGAGCGCGGAAGTTTTTATTGACTTCGACGTGAGATAATTTTGCTTTATTCAATAACAAACGTTGCGACAGCGCCCGCGGGCAGGGACGCCTTCGCGGTTTTACCTGCAAACCGGATATTAAAAGACAGCGGCGCCTCGTTATCATTCAATGCCACTAAAACTTTTTGCCCCGAGTTTGTTCGAAAAGCAACATTCTGAATTGTACCCGCAATATTCGACCCTATTCGCGTAGACCGTGCAGGAACAAATTTCGAAATATGGGCGATAATGTAGTACGCGACATTCCTCTCAACAGTCGAACCGTTAATTGTCAGCGCGCCTTTACATGTTGTGCATCCACCCGGTGTATGCGGGCCGTAACTTCCATCGTTGGCCAGGTTCCATTCGAAAACTGTATTGCTCCAGTTGCGCGGTGCGCCAATAACAATATTTTTCATGTGCCACCTGAGATCGCCTCCGAATGAGCCCGTGCTAGATGTGTATTGTTCCGTGAAGTAAACATCTTTGTCGGGATATGCGTTACGCACCTGCGACAATGCGGATATATCGCCGGCATAAAGGTGAAACGCACTTCCTGCAACATATTTTCTCACCTGTGGATCGTTGAGAATAGAAATGGGGTAATCGGGTTTATCGCAATTGTGATCGTATATATAAATGTCGGTTTCGATGTTAGCGGAATCAAATGCAGGACCGAGATGGTTCTTGATAAACTCCGCCTGTTCGGCGGCCTGCATTACCATACTTGGATTGTTGCCATCATGCAAAGGTTCATTCTGCGGAGTCACATCGATGATACTGATTCCTTCTGCCTCCATTGCTTTTATATATTTCACAAAATATCTCGCATAGGCCCCATAATATTCAGGCTTCAAACTTCCACCAATTGAACTTTCATTCGTTTTCATCCACGCCGGTGCCGTCCACGGAGTAGCGATAAAAAGTATGTCGGGATTGATGGCAACGATTTCTTTTAGCAATGGTATCAGGTCTGTTTTATCGGGTTCGAGTGAAAAGTGGTCGAGGTTCGGATCCGTTTGTCCGGCCGGCATATCGTTGTAAGTATAAACGCTGGAACTGAGATCGGAGGCGCCGATGCTGAGGCGTAGAAAACTCACATGAATAGAATTTTCTCCCGGTCCGAAAAGTTCATTCAGCAAATTTGATTTTACCTGCGGTGGCAGGCTGTTTATCACGCTGGCGCTACCACCTGTAAGTGTATAGCCGAAGCCATACATCGTTTGAAAACGCTGCGTGGTATCTATTTCAATAGTTGGATCGCTATTTATTGACGATGACAACGGCAAAGCATTCTGTCGCTCCAGGAGCGATGATCCATCGGCAGTGGTTAACCAGTAAACAATTTTGGAAGTGGTGGTGTCGTTAGCCGGATTTTCGTCCGGTGGCATATTGGTAACGGTATTTTTATTGCTGCACGACACAAGCATGCTGGCAAGGACGAGGGCACTTAGAGAAATTGTAAATTTCATATCAGTACTGGCACTAACAACCGTTAGTTTTAATGGTCAAATTAATTAACTTTGAAAGTAAAGTAAGATAAATCATGCCATCCGAAGAAGTGATATTTCAGGATAAGGTTGACCGGGAAATACGGATCGAGCCGAAAGACTGGATGCCCGCGGATTATCGCAAAACGCTGATCCGGCAAATATCGCAGCATGCACATTCTGAAATTGTGGGGATGCTGCCGGAAGGGCATTGGATTACCCGCGCACCGACGCTAAAGCGAAAGGCCACCCTTATCGCGAAGGTGCAGGACGAAGCTGGGCATGGATTGTACTTATATGCAGCCGCAGAAACGCTCGGTATAACGAGAGATGAGATGGTTGATCAGCTGCATGCGGGCAAGGCGAAGTATTCCTCGATTTTTAATTATCCCACCTTAACATGGGCAGATATCGGCGCCATTGGCTGGCTTGTTGACGGAGCGGCGATTATGAACCAGGTACCGCTTACGCGAACTTCGTATGGTCCTTATGCCCGTGCTATGGTTAGAATATGCAAGGAAGAAAGTTTTCACCAGCGGCAGGGTTTTGAAATATTACTCGTACTGAGCCGCGGCAGTAAGGAACAGAAGGCGATGTGCCAGGATGCAATCAACAGGTGGTGGTGGCCATCGGTGATGATGTTTGGACCAAACGATGAATCATCGCCTCACACAGCGCAGAGCATGAAATGGAAAGTGAAAAGATTTACGAATGATGAATTGCGCCAGCGTTTTATCGATATATGCGCCGACCAGGTAAAAGTGTTGGGAATGCAGTTGCCCGATCCTGACTTAAAATGGAATGAAGAAACGCAGCACTATGATTTTGGACCTATAAACTGGGAAGAATTCTGGCAGGTTGTGAATGGTAATGGACCATGTAATAAAGAGCGTATGACCGCTCGCATCAAAGCGCACGAAGAAGGGCAGTGGGTTAGAGAAGCTGCGCTGGCTTTTGCGGGTAAAATGTCATCCCGCGCTGGCGTTCGCGGGTAAGATGTCATCCCGCGCTGGCGTTCGCGGGTAAGATGTCATCCCGAACTCTCGCCGAAGGCGAGATGTGAGGGATCAGTAAAAAGCAATTTCTGGATTATGAAAAATACCTTTCCCCTTTGGGAGGTCTTCATCCGAAGCAAACAGGGCCTGGACCACAAACACGCCGGAAGCCTTCACGCCGCCGATGCGAAAATGGCAATAGAAAATGCGAGAGACGTGTACACCCGCAGGCAGGAAGGCGTGAGCATATGGGTAGTAGAAAGTAAACACATCCACGCATCTAATCCCGATGAAGCAGGTTCGCTATATGAGCCGGCGAATGATAAAGTGTACCGACATCCTACGTTTTATGATTTGCCTGATGAATTAAAACACATGTGATATGTTATTTTTTTCTTTTTTTAAAAAGAAAAAATAGAACAAAGAATATAAAACCCGTAAAAAAATAAACACACAAACACATAAATACTTGTCGATAGCCTACATCCTCCACCTCGCCGACAACGCCCTCGTACTGGGACACCGCAACAGCGAATGGACAGGCCACGGTCCGATCCTGGAACAGGACATCGCTCTTTCGAACATCTCCCTCGATCTGATAGGCCAGGCAAGAAATCTCTATCAATACGCTGCAACGCTCATCGGCAATGGCGCAACAGAAGACACACTCGCCTATCTCCGCGATGAAAATGAATATAAAAATTGTTTGCTTGTTGAATTGCCGAATGGTCATTGGGGCACAACGATTATGCGGCAATTTCTTTTCAGTGCTTATCAGCATCCGCTTTATGAACGATTATCTGATTCGAACGATGAAAATCTGAACGCTATCGCGCGTAAATCACTTAAAGAAGTAACGTATCATTTGCGATGGAGCAGTGAATGGGTTATCCGGTTAGGACAGGGTACAGCAGAAAGCCGGGCTAAGATGACCGATGCAGTTAATGACCTGTGGCCATACACGCAGGACCTGTTACTACATTCTCCGGAGGAAAAAGAAAAATGGCAGGAGCGTGTGCAGTCGATATTTAAACATGCATCCCTCAACATTCCCGCAGACGTGAAAATGATCAGCGGCGGATTCGAAGGAAAACATACTTCTCATCTTGTTGAGATGCTTAACGAAATGCAACATTTGCAAAGAACATATCCGGGCGTTGAGTGGTAACCATGAACGAAGAGAATAAAATATTATCTATCCTGCAATCGGTGCCCGATCCCGAAATACCGGTGCTGTCTGTCATTGACCTTGGCATTGTAAGAAGCATCAACATCGTTAACACCGGAAAAAAAGTTGAAATAACAGTTACGCCTACTTACTCAGGTTGCCCCGCGATGGACGTAATCACTATCAATATAAGGATGGCGCTGCTAAAGAGCGGGTACAAAGAAATAGTTATTTCGAAAGCGCTTGCGCCGGCGTGGACAACCGACTGGATGACTGAAACAGGAAAACAAAAACTTAAAGCATACGGAATAGCGCCGCCGGCCGCTCACCGGCAGAGTGATCCTTCGGCTATGTTTGCAGAACAACCGGCCGTTCAATGTCCACAATGTAATTCATTCAACACTACGATAATCAGCGAATTTGGTTCAACCGCGTGCAAGGCGCTGTATCGTTGTAACGATTGCGGCGAACCATTTGATCATTTCAAGTGTCATTAATAAGTTCAATACCTTTCAAAAAAAATTTATGCCTGTTGTACTGAAAGAAATAAAACAGGGCGTTGCCTTTGTTACGCTAAACAGGGAAGAGAAAGTTAATTCACTAAACCGCGAAATGGCGTTGCTGTTGCAGCAGGTTTTAAAAGAGTGTAGTGATGATGTAGATGTTCGCGCGGTTTACCTCACAGGCGCAGGGAAATCGTTTTGTGCTGGCCAGGATCTCTCCGAAGCATCTGATATACGCGCGATGGAGAAAATTTTGCCGGAACAATTAAACCCGATTGTTGTTGCGATAAGAAATCTGAACAAGCCGGTAGTGGGCGCTGTACGGGGAGTGGCCGCAGGAGCGGGCGCGAATCTTGCGTTGTGTTGTGATATTGTTGTGGCCTCGGCATCGGCGTCGTTTATACAGGCATTTTCGAAAATCGGTTTGGTGCCTGATACAGGGGGCACTTATATGCTGCCGCGACTGATAGGCTGGCAGAAAGCAGCGGCTGTAATGATGCTGGCCGATAAAATCAATGGAGAGGAAGCGGAACGGATCGGTATGATCTATAAATCGTTCAAAGAGGAAATATTTAGCGAGGAATCGCAAAAAATAGCTTTCACGCTGGCGCAAATGCCCACAAAAGCATTGGCACTTACAAAGGAGGCCCTGAACAGGTCGGTACAGAACAGTTTTGAAGAACAATTAAAATGCGAGGAAGACTTACAAAAGATAGCAGGGAGGACTAAGGATTTCGCAGAGGGTGTCAAAGCCTTTATTGAAAAAAGAAAGCCGTTGTTCAAAGGAGAGTAAATTGCGCCACTGATGGAGAAGACGAATTTTATTGACTATATACGGGTATTCTGCAGAAGCGGCCATGGTGGTGCGGGGAGCAGGCATTTTATGCGCACCAAATTCAACCCGCAGGCGGGTCCCGATGGTGGTGATGGCGGTCGCGGGGGTCATATCATTTTAAGAGGGAATAAGAACCTGTGGACGTTGCTGCACCTTCGATATTACAAGAACGTGCATGCTGAAAATGGGGAAAGCGGCAGCGGAAATAATTCAACCGGTAAAAGTGGAAAAGACATTATCATCGAAGTTCCGCTCGGCACAATAGCCCGCGATGAAGAAACAGGAATACCTGAAGCCGAAATCCTCGAAGATGGACAGGAGGTTATATGGATGAAAGGAGGAAGGGGAGGATTGGGCAACGCGAAATTTGCAACAGCCACTAACCAGGCGCCCGAGCATGCGCAAAAAGGTGAGCCCGGTGTTGAAGGGTGGAAAGTGATGGAGCTTAAAGTGCTTGCGGATGTTGGATTGGTTGGATTTCCGAACGCAGGTAAATCGACACTGCTGTCAACTATCACTGCTGCAAAACCGAAAATAGCATCGTATGCATTTACCACGCTTACGCCGCAACTTGGTATGGTGGAATACAGGGGAGGAAAAAGTTTTTGCGTAGCCGATTTGCCTGGAATAATCGAAGGAGCAGCAGAAGGAAAAGGGTTGGGGCATCGCTTTCTCCGTCATATTGAACGAAACCCCGTTTTACTTTTTGTAATTCCCGCTGATAGTGCTGATCACAAAAAAGAATTTGAAGTATTACTGAAGGAGCTTGAAGAATACAATGAAGAATTATTACACAAGCAGTTTGTAATCGCCATCAGCAAAAGCGATATGCTCGATGATGAATTAAAAACATCAATCGAAAAAGAATTACCTGGAGGCATTCCTCATATCTTTATTTCATCGGTAATGAACAAAGGATTGATCGAGTTGAAAGATCTTCTTTGGAAGGTGTTAAATGAGAAATAACATAATATTTTCATTTCGAATTTGGATCCGGCGATTTTCACGTCTTATATTTACGCCGTACTTCACTGATGCTCGCCCGCCTGTCGCCAATATTTAGCGAACATTTGCTTCTACCTTAAGATTGTTAGCCGTTAACGTTTTATTACAAACGTTGCTGCCATCACGTTTTTTCATTACTAAAAACTATCAAAATGAAAGGCAATTTAATGCGCGTTATAAACGCAAACACGTTCAGCAGGTTTATGAAAACCTCTGCAGTGGCACTGTTACTAACAGGTGCAGTGAGTGCCCATGCGGCACCAGTATCAAACGACAAAGGCGGAATAGGAAAATCGGTTGTTACATATGTTTCAGCTGATGACAATACCCTGTCATTTGACGTTAAAGTAGACAACAACACAGGTGAAAGATTCGCTATTATTATTAAAGACGAAACCGGAAGCACTTTATACCGTGCGTATTTTACAGACAGCGATTTTAAAAAGCGCTTTGTGCTTCCGAAATCTGATATCAGCAAACTCACCTTCCAGGTAAGGAGCGAAACTGAGAACACAACAGAATCGTTTGTTATCAATTCCAATACCCGTGTAGTTGAAGAAGTTGTTGTTAAGAGGGTTAACTAATTGACAACCGGTCTGCAGAGATAGAATGATGTTTTGGGGAAGGCTGTATATTTGTCTTCCCTAAAATATCTTCAAATGAAAAGATTATTTCTCTCGCTTACCCTCGTTGTTTCACTATTTCGATCTTATGCCGATGAGGGCATGTGGTTACCCATGTTGCTCGGCAAACAGGTGTACAACGATATGGTTAAGCGCGGACTGAAACTTAGCAAAGAACAACTTTATAGCGTTAATAAAGCATCCATCAAGGATGCTATTATTATTTTCGGAGGTTTTTGTACCGGCGAAATTGTTAGCAACCAGGGTTTAATTTTCACCAATCACCACTGCGGCTACGATGTAATAGCATCCGCAAGCTCGGTTGATAAGAACTATTTGAGAGATGGCTTTTACGCGAAGAGCCGTGAAGAAGAAATACCGGCAGCATCTGTATACGCTGAATTTCTATTGCGTATTGAAGATGTTACCAAACAGGTTGAAGATTCCATTGGGAACCTTACCGGCGCTGAGAGGGCGCAGCGGGCCGCGCAGGTTATTGCGGCATTGAACGCTAAAATGTCTGATCCCGGAAAAAGCATTGCTACAAGGATCAGCGCTGTATTTAAAGGCAACCAGTTTCTCGCATTTGTTTATCAGCGTTATAATGACGTAAGACTAGTGGGGGCTCCACCTGAAAGTGTTGGAAAATATGGTGGGGATACCGACAACTGGGAATGGCCCCGCCACACGGGCGACTTCTCCGTGTTCCGCGCATATATGAGTAAAGATGGCAAACCCGCTCAATACTCTACTGAAAACATTCCTCTTAAACCGAAATATTTTCTTCCTGTTTCCATAAAAGGTATCAGGGATGGCGACTATGCAATGATTTATGGTTATCCCGGCAGTACCAACCGCTATGAAACGTCGTACGGGGTAAAACAAAAGATTGATATCACCAATCCTTCTTTGGTGTCGCTTCGCGACATGAGGCTTAAGTACATGTTCGCCGAAATGACCAAAGACCCGGCTATTAAATTGAAGCTCGCGTCTGACTACGCCAACATCGCCAACTACTGGAAATTTTTTGATGGGGAAACAAAGCAATTGATCAAGTATCATGTGTACGATCAAAAAGTTGCGCAGGAAGAAAAGTTCATGACATGGGCGAAAGGAAAGCCTGAATTTGAAAATATTTTCACAGACCTCGCAAAGGCGTATGATGCATGGAGGCCATACGTTAAGCACCAGGTTTATATCAATGAAGGAATATTCGGTTCTCCGCTGATTGCGTTTGCAGCGAGCCTGCAGCAGGTAGAAAATGCCATAGTGAAGAGTGGAAAATCGGCAGACATATCAAAAGCGATTGAAGCGGCCAACGAACAACGCAGCGAATTTATTAAGTCGGAGCATGTTCCTTCTGATCAGAAAATCCTGGCTGCCGTTCTTTACAAATTTTACAACGACATCGATAAGAGCCAGCATCCGATTGGATTTTATGAGGGCATCAAGGGAACATTTGGCGACTTGAACGATACGGCTACCTATGCAAAGTATGCCGCTAATGTGTTTTCGAATACGATGTTGCTCGATAGCGTAAAATGGAACGCATTTGCTAAAAATCCGGATGGTAACACTTTACAGAGCGATCCCGCTTATGCTACAGCCAGCGCGTTTGTGAAGAACTTCCAGGGGAAATACCTTCCGATGCTTCAGCAGTTTAATGCGAGAAACAACGAGGCGGGCCGGTTATATATCAAAGGTTCCATGCTGATGGATACGGCAAAAGCAAGGAAAATGTATCCCGATGCTACTTTCACAATGCGCGTAAGCTTTGGCAATGTAAAAAGCTATGTGCCGCGTGATGCGATGAGGTATAATTACCAGACTACAATGAAAGGTGTGCTGGAAAAATATAAACCCGGCGACTATGAGTTCGATCTTCCTGAGAAGTTTCTTGAACTTGCGAGAAAGAAAGATTACGGACAATATGCG
This sequence comes from Chitinophagaceae bacterium, assembly GCA_016786745.1. GTDB lineage: Bacteria > Bacteroidota > Bacteroidia > Chitinophagales > Chitinophagaceae > Flavitalea. The sequence continues at coordinate 44,205 of JAEUVS010000021.1, forward strand.
GATAAAACCGCCAATGATCTTGTTGTGGGCTTTATCACTACAAATGATATTACCGGTGGTAATTCAGGTTCCCCGGTTATCGATGCGAACGGAAATCTTATAGGGCTTGCGTTTGATGGAAATTACGAGGCGTTGAGCCATAAGATAGCATTCGACAAGGATCTGAATCGTTCGATTTGTGTTGATGTTAGATACGTTCTGTGGTGTATAGATAAACTTGGCGGCGCCGGAAATATCATCAGGGAATTGAAGTTAGTAAGGCAATAGACTTGCCGCTTTGTCATACCCCACTCCCTTCTCCGCTGATTCCTCACCCCCGTCGGGGGATTCGGAATGACATCGGAGCGGTTGCTGTCATCCCGAACCGAGTTCCGCGAAGCGGCTGCTGTCATCCCGAACCGAGTTCCGCGAAGCGGAACGAGTATGAGGGATCTACGGAGAGCGCTTCTTTAAAACTAACGGCATCGCCATATGGATAAAGTATTGTGCTTTATAGTCTGCGTTCTTTTTTTCACTTCATCTCCGGCGCAACGGGCTCCCTGGTGGCAACCAAACAACTTACGCGTTATCCAGGTTAACCTGCCCGACTATGAAGCAGCAACCCTGCATCCCGATTCCCTTGTGAAGGACCTGGAAACCTATTCGGCCAACACAGTAATCATCAACGCAGGCGGGATCATGGCATTCTATCCCACAAAACTCCCGTTCCACTATATAAACCCCTACATGAAACCCAACATGCTGGGCGATGTGGTTAAAAATTGTCATGAGAAGAATATAAAAGTGATCGTCCGGTTCGACTTCAGCAGGGCACATGAGAGTATTTTCAAGGCACACCCCGACTGGTTTTATATATCTCCCGATGGCGAACGCATCATCAATACGAACATGTACGCCGTATCCATCAACGGTCCGTACGTGCAGCAACGCGCGTTCGACATTATAAGCGAAGTGTTAGACTTGTATCCCATAGATGGCATTTTTCTAAACATGCCCGGATACCAAACGCGCAATGCGTATGCGGGTAAATATCACGGCATAGATCAAAATGAGTATGACGAAGCCGCTTTCAAAAAATTCAGCGGTGGCAAATCGCTTCCTGTCAGGGAGGATCGCAACGATCCGGTTTTCCAGGAGTATCTTTTATTCAAAAAACAGTCAGTAGAAGAATGGTCGAAACGGTTGTATGAACTTGTCCATAAAAAAAGTAACCAAATAGCGATCTGCACGTATTCCGACAAGTATGTGGATATAATAAGGCACGAAGCGCAAACGAACAGTTTGCCGTATTGGCCATACACATCGTCGGATAATGTGAACAACGCTGTAAACTCTTATCCCGGTCACATCATCAGCAACGCGAGCATTCAACAAATTTCCTTTCAATCGCGGTACAATGCCATCGAGCCGGAGGAAATTTCAATCAGGCTCTACGAGAATATCGCCAATGGCTCCGGCCTTGACCTTAGCCTCATGGGCGATATGCGCGGTTATGAAGACGAACGCAATTACCCGGCGATTAAGAAAATCTATGCGTTTCACAAACAAAATGAAAAGTGGTTCGGAAATTATAGCTCTCTGTCAGATGTAGCGGTGATCGCACCGGGAAGCTGGCCCTCCGGCGATCCGATGCAGGAATACAGGGGAATGCAGCTGATGCTTAAAGAGTCGCATATTCAGTACGACATAATAGAAGATGCGCAGGTAGCAAACCTTGAGAAAAAACTTGAACGTTATAAAGTGATCATCGTTCCCGATATCACTTACCTCGGAAAAGCAGGTACCGATGTGTTGAAACGCTTATGCAGTAACGGCGCCGCAGTAATAGCCACCAATAGGAGTTTTTCGGACGACACAGTTACATTGCGCGAAATGTTTGGCGCAACCGCAAAAACGGCAGAATATGACGGTGCGGGAAACTACCTTCAGGTGGATGACCGCTCTGTATTCAAAAGACTTCCAGGGCAAAAAATGGTGTTCTGGAAATTTAACCTGGGACTGTATGATTTTGAGAATTCAAATCAAAAATTTCTACCCATACTCGGGAAAGGCAGACCGGGGCCTCCGGAAATAATCGGAGGGCATGATCCGACCGGTTTTTACGCTGCTGCGTCCAAAAAGTATGGCCGTGGTACAGCGATGCTCGTGCCAGTAAATATCGGCAAACTGTATTTTATTCACGGTTACGAACAATATAAAAATATCGTACTCGATCTGATCAACCAGTTGTATCCGCCGGCATTGGAACAATTAAAAACGAACGCGCATGAACGCGTAGAAATAATTGCAAAAAACTTCGGCAACAACCAGGGCGCCATCGTTCACTTTGTAAACATCACAGGCTTTAGTGGCAATACTTATTTTAAGCCTTTGCCTGTTTCAAATATTAGTGTCAAATTAAGATCGAAATGGAAACCCAGGAAGGCATTTCTGTTGTCAAATAAAAAGGCTCTCAACTTTACATACAGCGATGGTTATGTGTCGGCCGTGCTGCCGGCACTGAACGAATTTGAAGCAATCGTTTTTGAGCAGTAAAATTAGATCTGCCTGTCTTTCCATCCCCAGAAATGCAGGCAAACAAAACTCCTGTAAGGAGACCATTTAAGCGATTTTTTGAGCATCGCCTCCCGGAATTGTTTTTTGTTTGAATTGTCGAGACGGTAATTCTTTATCATTCCATTTTGTACGCCGAGGTCATCAACGGCAAACACATCTTCTCTTCCCAGGGTAAAAATGAGCAGCATCTCTACTGTCCAGCGTCCTACGCCTTTTATCGGAGTGAGATATTCGATAATTTCACCGTCGCTCATTTTTGAGAATTTCTTCTCATCCATACCGTGATCGATCGCGAACCGTGCGACATTCTTCACATAGTTGGTTTTCGAATTGGACAAGCCAATACCCCGTAATTTCTCGAATGGTATATCGGCAACCTGTTGAGGAGTTGGTTCCCTGCCATCGAAAAGGTTCAGGAACCTTTTATAAATCACTTCAGCAACCTTTACCGACAATTGCTGGCTCATGATCGACGCGCAAAGATGTAGAGGGATATTTTTTTTCTTACGCAGCTTGTACTCGCCCTGCTCAGCGATCAGCTTCTGCAATTTCTTATCCTTCGACAGGTGGGCTACGTATGGATGCATAGATCGTTATTCAATAGAGTAACTTACGTTGCCATCCTTCTCATCTTTCAGAAGAATTCCTAACTGTTGCAACTGGTTCCTGATCTTGTCTGACGTCGCATAGTCTTTCTTCGCTCTTGCTTCCTTTCGCAATTCAATCAGCAGGTTCATAACACCACTTAATTTTCCATTATCACCATAGTGATCGCCGGTGAGGCCGAGAATATTTTCAAGATATGTAGTGAAGTAATTCTTCATCATGTTAAGCGTAGCAGTGCTTATCACATCGGGCGATTGATGTTTATCGTGAATGGAATTGATGACCGGCACAAGCTCAAATAAGTTCGCCAGCACCTTCGCGGTGTTGAAGTCATCATTCATAAAATCGTCAAGGTCGGTAAGCAAGGCAACAACTTTCGCGTCGAGCTCTTTGTTTTTTGCTTCCGGAAATTCATCAAACGAAAATTTCTTAAGCAATTCATACGCTTCCCACAATCTTCTCAAACCTTTTTCAGCTGCCTGCAGCGCTTCGTTACCAAAGTCGAGCGTGCTGCGGTAATGTGTCTGCAGAATAAAGAAGCGGATAGTCATCGGGCTGTAACCCTTTGCGAGCAATGGATGCGAGCCGCTGAACATTTCAGTGAGCCGTATCTGGTTATTATAGCTTTTACCCATCTTACGACCATTCACTGTGATCATATTATTATGAATCCAGTACCTGGCAGGAGAATGTTTATTGCAAATTGTGCTCTGCGCGATCTCACTTTCATGATGAGGAAACAGTAAATCCATCCCGCCGCCATGTATGTCGAACTCAGTGCCCAGGTATTTTGTGCTCATCGCGGAGCACTCGATGTGCCAGCCCGGAAAACCCTGTCCCCACGGGCTTGTCCAACGCATGATATGCTGAGGTGGAACCGCTTTCCATAAAGCGAAGTCGCCTTTATTTCGTTTTTCCTCCTGGCCCTCGAGGGCCCGGGTGGTTTCGAGAAGGTCGTCTACTATTCTGCCGCTCAGTTTTCCGTACGGATAATTTTCGCTGTACTTCTTCACATCAAAATAAACTGAGCCGTTTACTTCGTAAGCATATCCATCTGCAATAATTTTTTTAATCATATCGATCTGCTCAACGATATGACCCGTGGCGGTAGGCTCGATACTGGGTTCAAGATTGTTAAGCTCTTTCATGGCCCAGTGAAAAAGGTTGGTGTACTTCTGCACCAGTTCCATCGGCTCAAGTTTTTCGAGCACTGCTTTTTTCGAAATTTTATCCTCTGCCGCTCTACCTTCTTCCTCAAAGTGGCCGGCATCGGTAATATTTCTTACATAGCGTACCTTATAACCAAGATGCATAAGGTAACGATAGATTACATCGAACGTGATATAGGGGCGGGCGTGACCCAGGTGGCTCTCACCACTTACAGTAGGGCCACAAACGTACATGCCGACATGACCCGGCGTAATGGGTCTGAACACTTCTTTTTGCCTTGTATAAGAATTATAAACCTTCAGTTCCGACATGCTTACAATTTAGCGTAAAAGGGATGCAAAAATATGATTCAGTTTGAACTATCGTGTTAAAGTGAGATCGGCAATAACAGGGTAATGCTCCGAATAAGGGACAAAATACCGGATGTATTGCTGCACGTCGAACCGTTTATCGGTCATGATATAGTCTATCCGAAGGGTGGGGGCGATATTTGAGAAGGTGCGGCCTATCCCTTTACCGGCCTGGGTAAAGGCATCTTTCCTGTCGCCCTTGATCCGGAAATAGGTGTAAGAGTTCGGAACATCGTTGAAATCGCCGCAAATAACTACGGGATGTGGACTGGAATCGACCTCGTTCCTTACTATTTCAACCTGCTGGCTGCGAAACCGGTACCCGCGGGCGAGCTTGAGGGCAAGCGATTTCGACGCCTCCAGCACACTGTCGGAGCCCGTTTTTATGATTTCTATGTTCCTGTAGTCATTGTCCTTGAACAATACCGACTGGAGGTGCGTGGTGAATATGCGTATGGGGCTGCCATTAAAATTGATATCCGCCCCTATCAGGCTTTCTGCGGCCCGGTAAGCGAGCGGCCCGGGGTAACGGATATGGACACTGTCGATAATCGGGTATTTCGAATAGATGGCAACACCGGTTTGCCAGTGACTCTTGAAGCCAGTATAATCGTATGCTATGATGGAATACGGATAGCCAAGCCTCGCGAAATCGGTTTTATTACTGTAAGGATATCTTTTGTGATGTGGTTCGAAATATTCCTGGAAACAGAGCACATCGGGTTTATGTTCGTCGATAAACTCGAGCATTTTTCCGCGGTACGACAAGCGTGATTTGTCGGCCTTCAGCTGTTCATCAAACCACGACACGTTCCAGGTGAGAATCCGAAGGGAGCCCTCCGGCTTATATTTCTGAATTTCTTTTCCATAATGAAAACCCACGAGCGCCCTGATATTAGTGTAGCCTAAGACCAGGGTAGTCAATGACAGCAGCGCCCATTTCGATCTGAATATGATCCAGAAGACTGTAAAGGCTGCGACTAAAATCAACAGGAAGGGGAACGACAGCCCCAGTAAAGCAACGAACCACCATTTTTGCGGCTGCAGGAAGGCGTTACAGCATGCAAGCAGGAACAGGGAGCACAGTACGATATTGATAACGATGAAAACCCTCTTGGTAAATTTCCTGAAGACGGGGGCCATGGTTAAAATTACAATTGTTCATCTTCCGACGCCCTTTTCAGTATCTCTTTTTCCTCATCCGTCAGAAATCTGAAGCCCTGGGAATTGATTTTATCAAGGATTTCGTCAATTCGCTTTTGTGTGATATTTGAAACTTTCTTATATGGCTGGGTGCCCTTTGTTTTATAGAAATATTCTTTTTTTGCCGTTTTCTTCCATTCCTTTTTTTCCGGGTTGAACAGGTTGCCGAACCACGAAAAAAATCTCGTCATCCATGCGCTCCAGTCGTTTCCTCTTCTTAATTGCAAAACGAATATCAAACCCATGATGGCGCCTCCTAAATGTGCGATATGGCCACCACCGTTATCGCTTGTGATGCTGGCAAAATCAATAATCACGAAAATGATGGTGATGATCCAGAGCGGAATGCCTCCATTAAGCATGGGGAAGATGCGATAGTCGGGTGCGAGGGTGGTAGTCGCTATCGCGATGGCCATTACCCCGGCGGATGCGCCATGAAGTGTACGGCCTGCTATGTCGGCCGACAATGCTGGAAAAGCGTTGTTTGTAACCACGAAAAGAAATGCACCTGCTACACCGCCATAAAGGAAAAGAGGCAGCAGCTTACTGTTTCCGGCGAGGTCCTGCAGAATATATCCGAAAGCCCAGAGCCACAGTATATTTCCGAGCATATGAAACACCCCGTCGTGCATGAACATGTAAGTAAGGATGGTCCATGGCCGATCTACTATTCTGTCGACCTCTGCCGGCAAAATGAACCATTTGAAAATGCCCGACATGTAGGTTTCATGGCTGAGACCAGAAAGGTAGTAGGCGATATCGATGAACTTAAAAATGCAAAAAACAAGAGCCAGAACAGCAATCATCATTATGAGAGAGTTTCCATCCTGACCAAGCAACATTCTCTTCCTGTAGCGATCCTCTCGTAGCACAAAATTATTTTTTATGAATTTACAAAACGATTCCTAATAAAAGTGGCGTCGGTTTCTTTTATTCCAGTATAGAACAAGCAAAAATCCAACCAATGCCCCACCAAGGTGAGCCCAGTGTGCTACATTGTCGCCAGCAGAATTAGCCACGCCGAGCCACAGCTCTATTGCGGCATAAATGATTACAAACCATTTCGCCTTCAGGGGTATAAAAAAATACAGGTATATAAGGCTGTTTGGAAAAAGGTATCCGAACGCGGCCAGGCATCCGAAGATAGCGCCCGACGCTCCCACAGTGGGAGAGTTTACCCGGATCAGCAGATCCCTGATTCGCCCCTCATCCCGCGGAAAGTTATTGGCCAGATGTTGCAGTGTCTCATAATCTGGCGTCAGTTCAAAGTAAAGAACGGCGAGGTGCAGAATTGCGGCACCGAGGCCGCATAATACATAGAAAATCAGGAAACGTTTGGATCCCCACACATTTTCGAGAATACTTCCGAACATCCACAAAGCAAGCATGTTAAACAGTATATGGTAGATGTCGCCATGCATGAACATATGCGTAACGAACTGATGGGGCCTGAAGAATTCTGAGCGTATATCATGAAGGGCAAATAAATTGTTAACGGGATCAAAGGCGTTATTACCAAAAATCGTCTGCGCTAAAAACACCAATCCATTAAATATTAAGAGATTCTTTATAACCGGCGGAGCCGCCTGATTCATTCTGAAATCTGCCATCCAAAGAAATTTAGGTGCGAAGATCGTAATGTTTCAAAGATACGGGGAGAACCTTAACTATTATTTCATCTTCAATTGCACCACGTTCTCAATGTGATGCGTGTGCGGAAACATATCTACCGGGCGCACACGCGTTACTTCGTAGTAGTCTTTCATCATGTTAAGGTCACGCGCCTGCGTAGCAGGGTTGCAGCTTACATACACCACAAGCGGCGACCTGATGTCGATAATTTTTTTGACAAGATCGGGGCTCATTCCCGCCCTCGGCGGATCAGTGATGATCACGTCAGGTGCGCCATGACCGGAAATAAACGCATCATCGCATACCTGCGACACATCTCCTGCAAAAAACTGCGCATGACCCACACCGTTAAGCGATGCGTTTTCTTTAGCATCATCCACAGCTTCTTTCACCACCTCAACACCAATAATTTTTTTTGCTTTTTCGCTGACGAAAATTCCAATACTCCCTGTTCCGCAGTAGAGGTCGTAAACGTTTTCCTTGCCTGTTAATCCTGCAAATTCGCGGGCAACCTGGTATAGTCTTTCCCCCTGGTACGTGTTGGTTTGAAAAAATGATTTGGGGCCGATTTTGAATCTGAAGTTTTCAAGCGTTTCGATCACATAACCTTTTCCCGAAAACACAATGGGATCAAGATCATAAAGGCTATCATTCTTTTTTTCGTTAATGGTATAAAGTAGCGTAGTGATCGATGGAAATTTATTGACAAGATGATCCAGCAAGTTTGTTATTTTTTCCCTGTCATTTTTCCCAAAAACCATATTCACCATCAATTCGCCTGAACGACACAATCTTACCTGCATCGTTCTCATGAAACCGCTATGCTCACGGATGTCGTAGAAGCTGTAGTTATTCGCGAGTGCGAATTTTTTCGCAGCAATGCGGATAGCATTTGTCGGTTCATGCTGCAGATGGCATTCTTCGATGTCGACAACTTTGTCAAATAGACCTTTCGCGTGATAGCCAGCCACATTTACCTGCGACGTGATCGATGCATCGTGAAGCTCCTTTGGGGTGAGGTATCGCCGGTTGCTGAAGGTGTATTCAACTTTATTTCGGTAACGTCGGTCGGGCACTGCCCCGGCTATCGGTTCAAATGGCGGTAATGGAATTTTGCCAATCCTGGTCAGGTTGTCGAACACCTGCTGCTGCTTGTACGCGAGCTGCTTTTCATAGGGTAACATCTGCCACTGGCATCCTCCACATACACCGAAATGCTGGCAAAACGGCTCCACGCGATCGTTGGAGTAAGAGTGAAACAAAATGGGCCGTCCTTCGGCCCACTCGCTTTTATTTTTTCCCAGCCTAATGTCTATTACGTCGCCGGGCACTACATCTTCAATGAAAATTACTTTGCCGTTTACCCTGGCTATTGATTTTCCTTCCGCGGCATAGTTCTCTACAGGTACTTTTTCAAGTATTATGTTCTTTTTCTTTCGCAAGCCGCG
>JAEUVS010000063.1 GCA_016786745.1 Chitinophagaceae bacterium
TACATACACTGATCGGCGCGGGAGGTGGAGAAGGTGCGATGGATGCCGCAAACATCCTGAAACCAGCGCTTGCACGGGGCGAACTTCGCGCTGTTGGTGCTACAACCCTCAACGAATACCAGAAATTTTTCGAAAAAGATAAGGCGCTTGAAAGAAGGTTCCAGAAAGTAATGATCGAAGAACCATCTGTTGATGATGCCATTTCCATTCTTAGGGGTTTGAAGGATCGTTACGAAACGCACCACCATGTGCGGATAAAAGACGAGGCGATCATCGCTGCTGTGGAACTGTCGCACCGGTATATCACCGACAGGTTTCTGCCCGATAAAGCGATTGACCTGATAGATGAATCAGCCGCGAAGCTTAGGGTCGAAATGAACTCTATGCCCGAGGAACTCGACGAACTCGAAAGAAAAATCAGGCAGCTTGAAATTGAAAGAGAAGCGATCAAAAGAGAAAACGATGAAGCGAAGCTGAAAGAGCTGAACACTGAGATTTCGAATATCGCCGTGCAACGTGATACGCTAAAAGCTAAATGGCAGCGTGAAAAAGATATTGTTGAAAAAGTGCAGAATGCCAAAGCGACAATAGAAAATTTAAAGCAGCAGGCTGAACAGGCCGAGAGAAATGGCGAATACGGCAAGGTGGCCGAAATACGCTACGGTAAAATCCAGGAACAGGAAAAACTGATTCATGATTTGACAGGACAGCTCCAGGGCATAAGCGAAAAAAGACTATTAAAAGAAGAAGTTGACGCTGAAGATATCGCGGATGCTGTGGCCAAGTCTACTGGTATACCAGTGTCTAAGATGCTGCAGAGTGAGCGCGAAAAATTACTCAATCTCGAAGATGAACTTCATCAAAGAGTAGTTGGGCAGGATGAAGCTATCCAGGCAGTGTCTGACGCGATCAGAAGAAGTCGCGCGGGCCTACAGGATCCAAAACGTCCGATCGGATCATTCATATTTCTTGGGACTACCGGGGTTGGTAAAACGGAGCTTGCAAAGGCGCTCGCAGAGTACCTCTTCGATGATGAACATATGATGACGAGAATAGATATGAGTGAGTACCAGGAAAAACATTCGGTGAGCAGGCTTGTGGGAGCTCCCCCGGGATATGTTGGATACGATGAAGGTGGACAGTTGACCGAGGCGGTCAGGCGCAAACCATACAGCGTGGTGTTGTTTGATGAAATAGAAAAGGCGCATCCAGACGTATTCAACATCCTTCTGCAGGTGCTTGATGATGGACGATTGACCGATAATAAGGGCAGGGTAGTGAACTTTAAGAACACGATCATTATCATGACCAGCAACATGGGTAGCGACATCATCCAGGAAAACTTCGAGAATGTGGACGAAAACAACCTTGAAAGAGTGGTGGAAGCGACCCGCCAGCAGGTTATTGAACTGTTAAAACAGCGCATCAGGCCGGAATTCCTGAACAGGATAGACGAAATAATCATGTTCCAGCCCCTGCTTAAAAAGGAGATCAGGGGTATTATCAGGATTCAGTTGGCCCAGCTGAAAAACCTCGTGTTGCAGTCGGGTATTCAATTGGAATTCAGCGACTACCTGCTCGATTTTCTTGCGGAAAACGGTTTTGACCCACAATTTGGAGCCAGACCGCTTAAGAGATTGATTCAAAAAGAATTAGTAAATAAATTAAGTAAAAAGCTGCTTGCTGGTGACATTGATAAAACAAAGCCGGTACTGGTGGATGTGTTTGACGGAAATGTGGTTTTCAGGAACGATGTACCCGAAATTGAGCGGACAAATGGCCAGAAAAATGCCTAATCTTGCAGTTCCAGCAATGTTGCACCATAAAAAAGCAGCATGAGAACAAAGGAGAACATAATATGGCAGTTAAGACACAGATCGAAATTATCGCCCCAAAGGAATTCTGGGTGGGAGATAAGAAGGCAACGGTATCGCTAGTTGAGTTTGGAGATTATGAAAGTGAAGCATGTGCGAAGGCAAATGAGGTGGTTAAAAAATTGCTTGTAGAGTTTGAAGGGAAGTTGAAATTTAACTTTCGACACTTTCCCTTAACCAAAATACATCAACGCTCTATGAAGGCCGCAGAGGCCGTTATAGCAGCATCCCAGGAAGGCAAATTCTGGGAAATGCATAATCTTCTGTTTGCCCGCCGCCGTCAGCTTGGAACCATCAGTCTCAAGCTTTATGCGAAAGAGGCAGGAGTTGAAAACAAACGCCTGTTATCCGAACTTGTGGATTCAGTATACGGATGGTCCGTAAGAAATGATCTGCTTGAAGGACTGGATAAGGGTGTTCGCGACGTTCCGACCTTCTTCATCAACGGTGAACTTTATGAAGGAAAGCCAACTTTTGAAGGTCTGAAGAAGGCGATAACCGAAGCGATCAAAATTCAGAAAGCACCCGCGAAAAAGAGGGCCTGATAGAAAAATACTCTTTCAAGGTATCGCATTTGCAATCAGTTTGGTGTGAACAAATCATCTACCCGGTCATACCTGTTTTTACTATATGCGCTAGGTGTTGGATTTGTACTGATCATGTCCTCATCCGGCACCCTGGCGCAAAAACCCGACAGCACCAACGCCCCCGCAAATGACAGTTTCTTTCTCCTTAAGAAAAAGGGCCTGCTCGGCAAACTCGCCAAAAGCATTACTACCGACACCACGGTAAACCCGAACCTCGTAAGGCTCGATTACCTGTACCGCAACTACCGCGGCCGTATTATCCGGAATATTGAAATCAGGAGCCTCGACTTCGGTGTTCCGCTCAATGATACAACACGCAGTTTCAAAAACAGCCTGACAAAGCTCGCCGACGTTTTCCATCAGACCACACGCGAAAATATAATACGTAAAAACCTGTTTTTTCATGAGGGAGATAAGTTTGTACCTATCCTCATCGCCGACAACGAACGCCACCTTCGTGATCAGACTTTCCTAAACGACGTACGGATAGTTGTAAAACGGGTGTTAAACACATCCGATTCAGTTGATGTGATCGTACTCACCAAAGACGTACTTTCTATTGGCGGCCAGTTTAAAATGAGCTCGATCCAGAAGGTGGAAACATCCGTAAGAGAAGACAACCTCGCCGGCCGCGGCGACAAATTCCAGTTGAGCGCTTTTTATGATAAAGACCGGCGGCGGCGATTCGGGTTCGGAGGAGAATATATTCTCAGAAATATTTCCGGAAGCTTTATGGATGCACAGTTCGGCTTTCTCGACTATGCCAATGCCTTCAACACATTCGACAAGCAGGAGAGAACGGTTTACGCGAAACTTACCCGGCCCCTTGTGAACCCTTATACCAAATGGACGTATGCGTTCGAAGCCGCCTGGCATAAAAACCAGAATTACTATGTGAGCGATTCGCTGTTCCAGATGGATAACCGTTACCAGTATTACAACGTTGACGCGTGGATCGGTTTCAACAAAAGCGCGTCGAAAATAAACCGGCAAAAGGATGATGACCGTTTGAGAACGGTATTCGGTCTGCGGTTTCTGCATAACGAGTTCCACACCATTCCAATCAAATACGAAACTGAATATTTTTACCAGTACGCTGACCTAACCGGTATTCTCGGTTCAATTTCTATTTTCCGCCAGGATTTTTACAAAACGCAATACGTGTATGGATTTGGAAGAAACGAAGACGTGCCCGAAGGAATAGACTTTTCTCTCACCGGTGGATGGACGAACAAGAACAACCGCGTGAGGCCATATGTGGGCCTCGACCTGCAACTGAATTACTTCTCTAAGAAAAATAATTATTACAACTACACTTTACGGATTGGCGGATACCAGTACCATAAGAAATATGAGGATATCAGCATCCTCGGAAATGTGGAATTTTTTTCAAGGTTGAAGCCATTGGGGAAACGATGGAAGCAGCGCACTTTTATTACCGCGGGTTTAACCACACAAATACGAAAAGAACTTGCAGAACCTTTACTGCTGGAGAGTGTGTTCGGCTTGCCCGAATATGATAGTGCACGACTTGGCGGCGATCATAGGCTCACGTTAAAAGCAGAAACGGTGATGTTTAACAACTGGCGGCTTTTGTCGTTCAGGTTTGCTCCGTTTATTTTTGGAAACGCAAGTTTGTTAACACCTGTAGGAGAGCCATTAATAAAAACGAAATTCTATAATTCAATCGGCGCTGGTTTGCGTTCGCGAAATGAAAGTCTTGTATTCGGCACACTCGAGCTTCGTGGATATTTTTTCCCCACCAAAAATTTCGCGGGAAAATACTGGAGAGTGGAGTTTAGTACGAATGTACGGTTTAAGTATAACAGCCAGTTTGTTAGAAGGCCCCAGTTTATCGTGGTGAATTAAGGCAACTATCTGCGTAATCGAATCCTCAATTGTGAGGCGTGATCGGTGAGGCGTGAAGCGAATATGAAATTTCACGCCTCACGCTTCACACATCACGAATTGGCACAATTATTACTTCATATAATTACAGAACAAAGAGATCTTTTTTCAAGGGGTGCTTCACAACTTAAGAGCTGAGAAATACCCATAGAACCTGATCCGGGTAATGCTGGCGAAGGAAAGAGAAAAGATCTTAAAAGGCCTCCGGTAAAACGGAGGCTTTTTTGTAAAATATTATGCGTCAATATCCGTTTACCCTTTTTCCGAAATATTTTCGCCTAAATATTCAAGATGAAAAGCCCATTAATAATCCTGCCGACACTCGCGCTTATTCTCTGTTCCATCGCCTCGTGCCTGTCGCAGGACAGTGCCCACGCTGAAAGCCATATGATTGGCGACACCACTGGTATTCAGGGGATTGCCGATGAAACACCGGCTGTTCCAGCTTTAGATACCGCATTATACGACCAGAAAATAGAGCATATGCTGAACGGTGATTCATCGGGCAAATGGCCGGTTAAAACGCCATATCCACTGCCCGGTGCTATACTTCCGTTTAAGACGATAGTGGCATTTTATGGCAACCTGTATTCGAAACAGATGGGCATACTGGGTGAGCTTCCGAGGAAACAGATGCTCGATAAGCTTCGCGGCGAAATGGCTAAATGGAAGAAAGCCGATTCAACCCTCGAGTTGCAGCCGGCGCTTCACTACATAGCGGTGACCGCACAGTTGAGCCCCGGAAAGGCCGGTAAATATCGTTTGAGAATGCCTTTTCACCAGATTGATTCGGTGCTAAGCATGGCGAAAGAAATTAACGCCCTTGTGTTTCTGGATATCCAGGTTGGAAAGAGTACGATTCAGCAGGAGCTGCCTGAGTTTGAAAAATACCTCAGGTTGCCGAATGTACATATCGGTATTGACCCGGAGTTTTCGATGAAGAGCGGGCACAACCCCGGGCAGGCCGTTGGTACTTATGACGCAGCTGATATCAATTTCTGTTCAAATTATCTCGCGAAAATCGTCAGGGAGAATAATCTGCCTCCGAAGATTCTTGTTGTGCATCGTTTTACACAGAAAGGTGTAACGAATTACAGGAATATTAAGGCGATGCCTGAGGTGCAGCTGGTGATGCATATGGATGGATGGGGGTCGCCTGAGAGGAAGATTGGTACTTACAAGGCATTTATCTATAAGGAGCCTGTGCAGTTTACGGGGTTTAAGTTGTTTTATAAAAACGATGTGATCCGCTCAAAGGCGAGGCTGATGACTCCGGATGAGTTGCTCGCGCTGAAACCGCGGCCAGTTTATATACAGTATCAATAAGCGTGATCCGTGAGGCGTGAGATTTCATTTTCGCTTCACGCCTCACGCTTTCAATCTATGTAAAAACAAATAAACCAACACTGCCAGCGCCAAAATAAAAATAACCGCTATATAGGTCCAATAATCATTCTTAAAAAAATTCTTCTCTCTTTTCTTCTTCCGCGACTGCAAGTACTTTCGCAGGGCGCTATTGATCTCATCGACAGATGACCTCAACTTTTTCTCTCCGCCGGCATGTTGCAACCCCTCCATAGCCTCACTAAAAAAAGGATTATCCACCATCCATTTCTCCACCTCATGCTTCTGCTCGGCAGACAGCTTCCCGCTGATATAATCCATCAGCTTCTGGTTGTCAATCTCCTTATTACTATCAGATAATATATTGAGAAGGTCTTCCCGCATAGTGAATGCTTATTGGTTCCTGATCTTTTTCTCAAGCAACAGCTTAAGATTTCTTTTGCCGTTCTGAATATAACTTTTAACCTGCATCACTGTATATCCTGTTTTATCAGCAATCTGCTGATACGATTTCTTCTCCAGGTAAAATAAAGTTACGCATTGTTTCTGCTCGGTACTAAGTTCTTCCAGGCTGTCACTCATCAACTGAAGCTTTTTGTCTTTCTCCACGTGATGATGTTTCTCCAGCGGATCGGCGATGTCGGCAATATGTTCATCGGGTATGTCGGCGCTGATTTTTCCCTGCTTCTGCCTCAACCGCATCAGGCAATGGTTTTTGGCAACCATATACAACCATGATTTAAAATATTGCACAGGGTATTTGTGCAATTCAGTGATTGCTTTCAGAAAAACCTGCTGTACTGCATCTTTAGCTTCGTCTTCATTCTTTAAATACTTCATCGACACGCCATATAACAACAGCGTGTACCGTTCGAGCAGAATTCCCAGCCAGTGGTTACCCCTGTCGTTATAAAAGTTATTTAAAAGCTGTTCATCAGTAATATGCTCGTATCTTTCAGGCACTTCAGGAGAATAAATCTTTCACCCAATTTACGATCACTCTGTCCCAATCGAGCATTTTAATACCGGTATAAAAAAGAATGATCGCGAAAACTTTCTTCAGCGTTTGCTGATCGATTCTAACGGCAATGGAGCTTCCCAGCAATCCCCCTACGAGGAAGCCGGCGGCCATAATTAATATTACGCCGAGTTTAATTGGATTGCCTGTAGTAAGTCCATCGCGATAGTAAGCAAGGAAAGCGAGAATGGTAACGGGAAATGTAAGCACTCCCAGAGATGTGCCCTGTGCCTGGTGCTGGCTGTAGCCGAGGAAATAAACGAGAGCGGGTACGAGGATGATACCGCCGCCAACGCCTACAAGTCCGCTTAATACGCCTGCCGCCAGGCCGATCATTAGTAACATGATTAGCGCCTGGATGTCCATAAATTGTGGTTTCATGATTTCTTTCTGAAGGTTTCTGCGTAAAGTTTTATCGCGGCGTCAATAACATTTAGTGCGGTATGTTTGTCGCCAAGCTCGTCAACTTTTACTGTTTTATTTTCCAGCTTCTTGTATTCTTCAAAGAAGTGGCGTAGTTCATCGAAAAAATGTTTGGGTAACTCTTCGAGGTTATTATAATGACGTACGCTCGGATCGTTGGCGGCTACCGCGATAATTTTATCGTCTGCGTCGCCACTGTCAACCATGTGCATTACACCGAGCACTTTTGCTTCCATCAGGCACATGGCCTGCACGGGGATGGAGGTGATCACGAGGATGTCGAGTGGATCTTTATCATCGCCATATGTTTGAGGGATGAAACCGTAGTTACACGGATAATAGAATGAAGAGAAGATGATGCGGTCGAGTTTGAGGAGGCCGCTATCTTTGTCTATTTCGTATTTCGCGCGCGAGCCTTGTGGTATTTCGATGATAGCGTTTACGATACGCGGTGCGTTAACTCCGTAGTGAACGCCATGCCATGGATGAGTTACGGTTAACATGCGTGCAAAGTAAGTGAATTTATTGGGCTGAAGCGCATCGTCTGCGACGCTTTGGCCTGCGGTCTGCGGTTTTTCAAACTGCATCCAATATTCTCCTACGCCGCTGCCAAGCGCTTGCGCAGCCAGCATCAAATCTAAATTTGCTGTTTTTTGCAACCGCTTGAAGGCGGCTACGGAGAACATTGTCTTTGTTTCTAAAAAATGAAAAAAGAAAATTTCTTACCGCAAAATAGATTTCAAATCCACTACCCACTCCCCATTCTTCTTCACAACAGTGAACTTCGTCGTATCCTTCGGATTATACGAACTATAATACTCGTAAGTAGTCGTGGAGTCATTCACCTTTTTAATATTCAGGGGATGAATATTCGAATCGCGGTGCTGCTTTTTCTCAGCGGTGGTCAACTGCTTATAATCCGTCTGCCACCGTTCGATCAGCAACAAATTTGTTGTATCCTGGAGTAAATAAAACCGGGCCTTCTGATAATCCCCATCGAGCGACGCACGGATAAACTGCCTTCCTGCATCCTGCGCATTCTCCGCTTTTTCATATCCGCCCCCGACGGAACAGCCTGCGAGTGCAGTAAGAAGAATGATTTTGAATCGCATCCTGCAAAGTAATAAGAAAATCTTTCTTTCTCCGTCGATCTCTCGCGGAGTTTACCCTGAGGCGTTAGCCGAATGGGCTCGGGATGACATCGGAGTTTCATTGTCATCCCGAACCGACGCGAAGCGCCGCGTGAGGAATCAGCGGAGTTTCATTGTCATCCCGAACCGACGCGAAGCGTCGCGTGAGGGATCAGCGGAGAAGATCCGACTGTCAGTTGAAGATGTTACTCTTTAGTTTATTCGCTCTTCTGGTGCTCCCTGTCATACGCCCTGATAATCGCCTTCACCAGCCTGTGCCTTACCACATCCTCTTCGTCAAGTACAATATGCGCGATGCCATCGATATTCTTCAAAATTCTCACCGCCTTCTCCAGACCGCTCTTCTGATTTTTCGGAAGGTCAACCTGGGTAAGGTCACCCGTAATAATCGCTTTGGCATTCGCGCCAATGCGGGTTAAAAACATTTTAATCTGAAGGTCCGTCGCATTTTGCGCTTCATCGAGAATGATAAACGCGTTATCGAGCGTACGGCCGCGCATATACGCCAGCGGGGCAATTTCTATCACGCGTGTGCTCATGTAATAACCGAGCTTGTCTGCCGGGATCATATCGTCGAGCGCGTCGTAGAGGGGTCGCAGGTAAGGATCGATCTTCTCTTTCAGGTCGCCGGGAAGAAAGCCAAGACTTTCGCCCGCTTCCACTGCCGGCCTGGTAAGAATGATTTTCTTCACCTGTTTATTCTTCAGCGCACGTACAGCGAGTGCCACCGCAGTATAAGTTTTACCCGTTCCCGCGGGCCCGATCGCGAACACCACGTCGTTTTTGTCGGCCTCCACCACCATCCGTTTCTGGTTGGCCGTGCGTGCGCGGACCGACTTGCCATTGGGCCCAAATACAAGGATGTCGTGCGGGTTGCGTTCCCTGAAATTATCCACCATCTCGGCGTCATCGCCGCCGAGTATCTGCTCAAAATAGTTCTCACTCATGTGGCCGTTCCGCTGCAGGTACTGCACAATGAGCTCGATCTTCTCCTTCGCATTATCAACCTGCTCGGGAGCGCCACTCAGCTTTAGCTGGGTGCCTCGGGAAAGTATTTTAAGTAGTGGGAATTTCTTTTTTAGTATGTCCAGTTTGCCATTGTTAACTCCGAAAAATTCGATGGGGTTAACGGTTTCGAGATTAATGATAGTGTCTGTCAAGGATGTCTGTTTAGTTAGCAATTCTCAATCTTCGCAGGGTCGATCCAATCTACCCAACCTTCTATTACAATTTACGACATACCCTTTTCACTTTTTCGAAATAGATTTCAACAATACGTTAATAATATGTGCATACACAAAATCGTCACTTATTAAATCGCTCACCATTCGCTTATCTTTGGTCGCATGAATCAGCGTATGTTGAAAGTGGGCATTTTCGGCGTCGGGCACCTCGGAAAATATCACCTCGCCAACTGGCAGCAGGTAGAGAATGTGGCCCTTGTGGGTTTTTACGATCCGAGCGACGTAATGGCACAGGACGTAAGCGAAAAATTCCAACTGGCAAGGTTTCTTGATGCCGACACCCTCATAGATGCCGTAGATGCCGTAGACATAGTTGCACCTACCAATTTTCATTTCGATCTTTGCAAAAGGGCCATACGTAAAGGCAAACACGTATTTGTAGAAAAACCGCTCGCGCATACTATGCAGGAAGCGAAGGAAATTCTTAAATTAATACGCGAATCCAACGTAAAAATGCAGGTGGGACACGTCGAACGGTTTAACCCTGCATATCTCGCCATCGAAGGACTGAAACTGAACCCGATGTTCATCGAAGTGCACAGGCTGGCGCAGTTTAATCCGAGAGGCACTGAAGTAAGCGTTATTCTCGACCTTATGATACACGACATAGACATTATTCTAAGCCTTGTGAAAAGCGAAGTGAAATCCATTGCGGCTAACGGCGTAAGCGTGATGACGGAAACTCCCGACATCGCGAACGTGCGCATAGAGTTTAACAATGGATGCGTGGCGAACCTTACATCCAGCAGGATATCTATGAAAAAGATGAGAAAAATGCGGCTCTTCCAGAAAGACGCTTACATCGGCGTCGATTTTCTTGACAAGAAAACTGAAATCATCAGGCTTAAAACCCCGGAAGACATCAACTCATTCACATTCGACGTTGAAACGCCTGGTGGCGGAACGAAAACGATAGCTGTCGCATCGCCGATAGTGCCGGAAGTGAATGCTATAAAGCTGGAGCTCGAAAAATTCAGGGATGCGATTCTGAATAATACCGATACTGTAGTGACGGGTCTCGATGGCTACCGCGCGATGGATGTGGCGCACCAGATTTTGCAGAAAATAAAAACCAATAACGTTAGTGCATTCAGGGAATAAAAGGATCATATTACCTATGCAAACCATTACGAAACGATTGCTTGATATTATTATCTCCGTAGCCGGGCTGATCATTCTGCTGCCCCTTATCATTTTCGTTGCTATCAGGGTTTATTTTTCTTCGAAGGGCCCCATTCTCTACCTGCAGGAAAGAGTTGGTTATAAAGGCAAAAAATTTACAATTAAGAAATTCCGTTCAATGTATGTTGACGCAGAAACCAACGGTCCGCGACTTTCAGCTGATAACGACGAACGGATCACTCCGTGGGGCAGAACGATGAGGCGATGGAAACTCGATGAGCTGCCACAGCTCTGGAATGTGTTGGTAGGAGAGATGAGTATAGTAGGACCCCGCCCCGAAAGAGAATATTATATACGTCAGCTTGAAATGGAGCAACAACCGTTCGACCGGCTTCTACAGGTGAAACCGGGGATCACTTCACTCGGCATGGTAAACTATGGTTACGCGAACAGTGTATCGAAAATGCGGGAGAGGATGAAGTATGATCAACTGTACGTGGAGAGAAGATCGCTGTGGCTCGATATGATGATCATGTTCAGAACATTGAAGATTATCTTCACGGCAAACAAAAAATTCAATTGATAAAATCCACTATCGCTGTTTTTTGTTTCTCTATTTTTTATTGCTGCGCCTTCGCCCAGCGGCTTCCTCAATATGATATAAACGTAACACTCAACGACAAAGACCGTTCTCTTGACGGCTTTCTTTGCGTTCATTACACCAATAATTCTTCTGACTCTATTCGTTTCCTGTGGTTCAATATTTATCCAAATGCTTTTAAAAGCGACCGCACCGCGTTCAGTGAATATTTGTTGACGAAGGGTCGTACTGATTTCTACTTTTCAGAGGCTGGTCGAAGGGGATATATAAACCGGTTAGACTTCCGTGCGGGCGACGATATTCTGACAATCGAGGATCATCCGCAGTATATTGATGTGATTAAGGTGCTTTTGGCGAAACCGCTGGCGCCTGGTGATACGCTTACGATAACCACACCCTTTCATGTGAAGGTGCCTTCTGATTTTGATGGCATTGGATATAAGTACCCGCAGTATAGTTTGAAGTACTGGTATCCTGCGGTTGCCGGATATGTGAAACCGCTAACAAGTGCGGATTCTTCATCGAATGAAAAAGGCGACTATAATGTTGTTGTTGTCGTTCCTTTAAAATTTAAAATAAACACTCCTGTTGCGCCGGTTAGTGAGGCGCCGGTTAATGACTCAACTAAAAAAATAAGTTACGTTGCAACAGCTATGGAAGATTTTTATTTCACAATCGAGAAGCCGCATGTGATTGCTGTTGCTAAAAAGAAAGAAACTTCATTGTTCGATTCTTCGTTCAACAAAAAAATTAAATCACTTTTCTCAAAACCTGTCTTACCGGCCATCGGTTACAACGAATACGACGGATTTCAACTCGGCATCCTCTCTCATAATTATTATAAGAAAGAACAACTTCTTAATTATTACATAGCCCCTGCTTACACGTTTAAAAGTAAAAGCATCGCAGGGATAGCCGGCGCTTCTTATCGTTTTACGCCTGAGAAGTTTGCCGACGAAGTAGAGATCGGGTTTACCGCTTCCGCATTTTCTTACGAAAATGGCGTTGATACTACCGGGGAAAATGTGTATGCGAAACTTTTTAAAATAGTTCCGTTTATTAAAGCGAAACTCCCATCATCGAAGCCGAATGTTGAAAAAAAGTTGTCGTTTCGAACTTACGTGATCAATGAAAAAGAGCTTGAGTTTGTGCGGTATAGTGTCGATTCGTTTTTTTATCCCGCGGCAGGTGAATATGCCACGCGGTTCGTGAATGAGCTTACATTCGATTATTCCTCCAAAAGAATATTATACCCTTATCATGCACAGTTGCAGGTACAGCAGGGCATGACGTGGTACAGGGTGAATGCCACAGGAAATTATTTCTTCAATTATCCCAAAGGTGGCGGTGCGTCTGTGCGTGTGTTCGCGGCTAAGTTTGGATATATTGGCAGCCTGGGTTCTTCAGAAAAATTTGCCACATCCCGCTATCAGCCGAAGCTCACTGCGGTTCGCGGCTCCGAAGATTTTACGTATTCCAATTATTTTATTGGGAGAAATCAGTTTGATGGATTTTCGAGTCAGCAGGTAATGATGAGGGATGGCGGGTTAAAGCTGCGCACCGATTTATTTGATGGATTGCAGGGTCGTTCCGATAACTGGATCGCCGCCGTGAATGTGAACACTACTCTTCCTGATATTTTTCCCGTTCGTCTCCCGGTCAAATTGTTTTTGGATGCCGGTACTTATGATGAGGCCTGGGATCCGGAGAATGCGAATCCGCGATTTTTATATGTTGCCGGCTTGCAGTTGAGTTTGTTTAAAGATGTTTTGAATGTTTATGCGCCGTTGTTTTATTCCAAAGAGTTCCGTGACCGCCTCAAATCTGTTCCGGAAGAAAATAAATTTTCTAAACGCCTCAGTTTTAGCATAGACATTCAGAGAATCAATATTCGAAATATTTTTGATTGAGTTTTATAAACCGCGATGCATGAACCTGTCGATTTTTTAGCCAGTTGTTTTTGATGGCCTCTACAATATAGCATCAATCGGTGGAGGGGATTGGCATTACATTGGTAAAAAAAGTTAATTAAATACCTTAATAAAAGCAGGTGAATTTAAAGATGTTATTACTTGTAGGTACGTTCTTTGTGGAAGTATCGCTTAAATCAAGATCATGACTTACCCCGTTAAAAATATCAGCGTCTCGATAAATAGATCCGCTGACGACGTGTATGCGTTTACTTCGCAGCCGGAAAACATCCCGCAGTGGATAAAGTTCATAGAAACAGTTTCTAAAAAAGGAGATTTGTGGATTGCACACACAACCGTCGGAATTGTGAAAATCAAGTGGCCGCAACGCAACGATTTTGGTGTGCTCGATCACGAAGTGACGTTTCCCAACGGCGAAGTGTTTGATAACCGCATGCGGATAATTCCCAACAACGACGGATGCGAATTTGTTTTCACTTTGTTTCAAATGCCCGGAAAAACCCAGGCTGAATTTGATGAAGATGCGGGTTTAGTAACCGCAGATTTACGACATCTCAAATTTCTAATGGAAAAATAGCTCCTATTTTTTCAAACTATTCACCTCTATCCAATATCCATCAGGATCCTGGAAGAAGACCTGTTTAATTCCATCCGCGCGGATGTTTATTGTATTCGCCTTTCCTGGCCAGTCTGAATAAGAAATTTTATTGGCAGTGAGATGTTTTACAAACTCATCAAACTTTGCAGAAGATAAACCCACATGCACCGCCTTATTTATCGTAACGTTTTCTTTTATCACTGAGATAAGATGCAACTCCCTTCCATCGCCCAGCACAAACCAGCGGATGCCCTCTATTTTCGAACGGTTCGTTATTTCAGGAAGCCTCAACACCGTTATGTAAAACTCAGCCGACCGGTTCACATCCTTCACCGACAAAGCCACATGATCAGCAGAAAACTTAAATCCGTTTTCCTGTGCGAAGCTGGTTACCACGAATAACAACCAAATCAAATTGCAGATAATCGCCTTCATAAAATTTACCCCCTCTTCACGAATTTCAGATTCCTTAAATCAAGCAGCGCTGAATCTTTACTGAAGGGCTGCGCAGATTTAAACACAATGGTCTGACGGCCATGTTCAAGTTTTATCGTACCGATATTTTCAGTCTTATACACTTCCCACGAGCCGGATTTCCCTACTTTCCCAACTAACTGATTCGCGCCGGAACTAAGCACAAATTCCTTCCCCGCCTCACCATCATCAACCGACCATTCCATGATAACATCATACTCGCCGGCACTACTCACATTCACATCCCACAACACCGAATCGGAAGAAGTAAACCAGCCAAACGCCCTCCACTCGGGCATATATTTAATTGCTGGCCCTTCAGCCTTGCCCGTTTCAGCAGTCAACACCAGCGAATCAGACTCCTGCGAAACCAACCGCGGAGCGTTAACAGTATCGGCAATGATAGTTCCGGCAGGACTGTCCTGCGCAGATTGTTGTTCACCACACGCGACAATAAAAACTACTACAATCAAACCAAGCATAAATTTTCTCATAAGCAGAAGAGTGAGGTTGTTAAATAAAATTCCACTGACCTTTCTCATCAATATAATATTGTAATCCGTTACTCATATGATGCAACTCTTTTCCGTCTTTAGAAAAAGATTTTTTTATCTCATAAACACGAACACCATTATTCTGCCTCGTCAGGTAATTTATGAGTGCCGTCATAGTGGGAGCGATTTCATGCAACCACTGTTCATCGTCTTCTTTTACAAATGCATGGCTCATCGGATCGAATTTATCAGAAAGATAAATAATATATAGATTCCCGTCGTTACAACCTCTTATTTCCGCTTCGCGTAAACGCATTTCCTGATTCGTGCTAAAGAAACCTGGCCGGCGGTCTACTTTTACCGGCACCGTTACTTTTCTACCAAAACTCTTTTCTCATGCCCCAGCATTTATTAAAACCGGGTATTGTCTTTTTATTTATAATTTTTTCGGCAACTGCCTTTGCAAACAACGAAGGAGCAATCGCAGGCACCGTTACCACCAGCGACCAAAAACCTGCAGCATCCGTAACAGTCCAGCTACAGGGCACCAGGAAGATTGTTGTCACAAACAACAATGGGGAATTCAGGTTTGATAACCTTGCAGTCGGAGATTATGTTGTAGAGCTTTCTTATATAGGCTATTCCAGCATCAGTAAACGCATAAAAGTAGAAAGTAACACAACTACAAAAGTCAGCTTTGAATTAGATGAATCAGCGGCCCAGTTAACCGAAGTGGTAGTAAGCGCAAACAGGAAATCGTACATCGCTGCAAAACCTTCTGTATCGCTCCGGCTCAACGCCGACCTCATAGAAGTGCCTCAAAATATAACAGTAGCCACCAGGCAATCGCTTTTAGACATGGGACTATTGGCCAAAACAGAGATTTACCGTCTGTCGAGCGGTATCACAAAAAGCTACGGCGGCGCCATGGATATGACGGTACAAATCCGCGGCACCAATTCAACTTACAACACGTATCGTAACGGCGTTGGCGGTCCGATTTGGTGGAACGCGCAGGAAGACGTTG